>NZ_JABJWD010000064.1:0-62788 GCF_013155425.1 Gluconacetobacter entanii
GCCCATGGCCTACGGGCCGCCGCCCCCGCCCCCGCCGCAGGTCGGTTATGGTGGCTATGGCGGGGGATATTACGGGCCGCCGCCCTACTGAACCTGCATGGGGCGGGTGCGGCCCGGCCGTCCTCAGCCCCCGGCGTGCAGGGCGTTGACGGCCTTCATCACGGCGGCGACATGGCCCGTCACCTTGACCTTGCGCCATGCCTGCACCAGGCGGCCCTGCGCATCGACGAGGAAGGTGGCGCGCTCGATCCCCATATAGGTCCGGCCGTACATGGATTTTTCCACCCACACGCCATAGGCCTGCGTGACTTCGCCCGTCGCGTCGGAGGCCAGCGGGAAGGACAGGCCCTGCGCATCCGCGAATTTCTCGATTGCGGGCATGTCGTCGCGTGACACGCCGATCACGGTGACGCCTTCCTTGCCCAGCGCGTCAAGCGCCTCCTGAAAGCCGCATGCTTCCTTGGTACAGCCCGAGGTATTCGCCTTGGGATAGAAATACAGGACGAACGGCTTTCCACGCAGCGCCGACAGGCTGACGCGGCGGCCACGGCTTGCGGCCATGTCGAAATCGGGTACCGGCGCGCCGGGTTCGGGAAAGACAGGGGGTGAAGTCTCATTCATCACGAAATGCCTTTGAAATTCATCCTGGGGAAAATCATCGTGGGGCGGATGGGCGGGACCCACCCGTCATGCCACCGTGTTTGTGTGGGGCTTTGCGCCGTTGCGCAACGGTTTCCTTCATGCCTCGCCCCGCGTGTCGCCAATGGCGGGCAGGGGGGCGATCAGGCGGCAGAAGGCGTCGCGCACATGGCGCGCCATGTCGTCCATGCGCGCAAGCATGTCCGCCCCGTCACGGGCGTCGAGTTCGCGCATCATGATCTCCTGCGCCGCAGGGGGCAGGTGGTCGGGGATTTCCGTGCCCATCAGGATGCGCAGCATGCCCTGCGCCGAACGCCAGAACAGGTCCGCGCGCCGCAGCATCCGCGCGTCCGCGGCCGACAGCATCCCCGCGCGCGCCAGTCGCGTGAAGGCCACCCGCGTGCAGGGCGAGCGCGCGGCGGGACGGGCGGCAAGCAGTTGCAGTCCCTGCGCGATGAATTCCACCTCCATCAGGCCCCCGGCCCGGCGCTTGATGTCCCATGGCCCCTGTGGCGGCAGGTCGCGCATCAGGCGCGCGCGCATCGCCCGGACATCCTCGCGCAGTGCCTCTGGCGTCATGGCGCGTCCGGTGCCGGGTTCCCCGTCAAGCGCCGCGTCGATCGCCGCGCGCAGGCGGCGGGCCAGTTCGGGCGGCCCCGCGACGATGCGCGCGCGCGTCAGGGCCATGCGCTCCCACGTCCAGGCGGATTCCGCGTGATACCGCCGGAAGGAGGACAGCGAGACCGCGACCGGTCCCTTCGATCCCGACGGGCGCAGGCGCATGTCGGCCTCATACAGCGGGCCTTCGGCCCCCGGCGCGGTCAGGGTGGCGATGAAGGCATGCGCCAGCCGCACGAAATAGGTGCCCGCCCCCAGCGGGCGCGCAGCAGGCATTCCCGCGCGGCGTGTATGTGGCACCACGCTTTCCACGACATCGTCGGGGTGGTCGAATACCAGCATGAGGTCAAGGTCGGAGCCGGGCATCATCTCCCGCGATCCGGCCTTGCCCATCGCCACCACCGCCATCGCCCCGCCCGGCACATGGCCGTGGCGCGCGCGGTGTTCCGTCGTGACGGTGCGCAGAAGCCCGCGCATGACCGCATCGGCCATCGCGGTGCGCACGCGCGCGGTCCGGTCCTCGGTCATGCGATGTTCGAGCCGCGCGACGGAGAGGCGGAATTCCTCCCCGCAGACAAGGCCGCGCAACACCGGCAGCAGGCGTTCCGGCCCCGCCGCCTGGGCCACGGCCTGCGCCACGTGCTGGCGCACCAGCGCCACGGCGGCGCGGGCCGTGTCATCCGTGCTCTCGATCATGCTGGCGTCGAGCAGGCCGTCAAGCGCGGAGGGCGCCTGCGCCAGATGGTTGGCCAGGAACGCAGAACCGTCGAGCACGGTCATGATCCGGTGCACCAGCGCGGGATTGCGTTCCAGCAGCGACAGGAACTGCACCCCCGCCCATTGCCGTTCCAGCAGCGAGTCAAAGCGGCGCAGCACCGTCAGCGGATCGCGCCGCGCCCCGATTTCGCGCAATATCCCCGGCAGCAGGCGGCGCAGCAGCATCCGCGCGCGGTCCGAACGCAGCGCGCGCAGGCGGTTGGTGTCCCAGCGTTGCAGGATGGCGCGCGCATCATCGAGCGTCGCGGCCGCGAACCCCGCCTGTTCCAGCCGCTCGCCAAGCTCCGCGTCCTCTGGCGCGATGGTCTCGTCCGGGCGGCCGGGTTCGGAGAACTGCTGTTCGAAGATGCGGCGCGACTCCTGCATGGTGGGCAGCATGGCGCGGGCAAGGGCGGGGCCGTCCGCCTCGTTCATGAAAATGGCGAACTGTGCGAATCTGTCGGCGGTCTCGGGCAGTTTGTGCGTCTGGTGGTCGGCGCGCATCTGCAGGCGGTGTTCGACCTGTCGCATCATGTGGTAGTTGCGAGACAGGATTGTGTATTGCGCATGTGTGATCAGGTCCGCCTGCGTCAGGCGCCGCAGCGCGCCCAGCGTCGTGGGGTCGCGCAGGTCCGGCCTGCGCCCGCCCCAGACCAGTTGCAGCGCCTGCGCCACGAACTCCACCTCCCGGATGCCGCCCTGTCCCAGCTTCACGTCATGGCCCAGCAGCCAGTCGCGCATGGCCAGGGCGCAGGCGGGTGTGCCGCCCGCCACGTCAGGCAGTCCGCCACGCCCGGCATTCCGGTGCCTGTCGATGCGTGCTTTCATGTCGTGGATGTCGTCAATCACCGCGAAATCAAGATGACGCCGCCAGACAAAGGGGTGGATTGCGGCAAGGAAACGCTGCCCCGCGGCGATGTCGCCCGCGACGGGGCGCGCCTTGATCATGGCGGCGCGTTCCCATGTGCGGCCCATGCTTTCATAATAGGTGATGGCCGTGGGAAACGAGACGGCCAGCGGCGTGGCCGACGGGTCGGGGCGCAGGCGCAGGTCAGTACGGAAAACGTAACCATCTGCATCGCGCGCTTCCATCAGGCCGACAAGGTCGCTAGTCATGCGGACGAAGATACGCCGCAGGTCCTCGTGTTCGGGGTGGCAGGCCGGGTCGTAAAGGACGATCAGGTCGATATCGGAGGAGTAGTTCAGTTCCCGCGCGCCCAATTTCCCCATGGCCAGGACAACGAAGCCACTGCCGCGCGCAGGCTCGTCCGGGTCAGGCAGAACCAGACGGCCCGCATCATGGGCCGTGCGCAGCAGATGTCTGACCGCGACCTGCAGGGTCGTTTCGGCCAGGTGGCTGAGCGCATGCGTCACCTGCTGCAGCGACCATGCCCCCCCGATATCCGCAAGTGCGATCGTCAGGGCGGCATGGCGCTTGGCCGTGCGCAGGGCATGGGCAATCGCGTGGCGGGACTGTCGTGGCGATTCGGCGCGCACATCGGACAGGGTGGCGCGCATGACGCTGTCCGGCCCCTCGCGCAGCAGGCGTGCGAAGAGGTCGGTATCGCGGCGCGCAAGGTCCGACAGGTAGGGACTGTTGCCCCCCATCGCGGCCACCATCGCGGCGACGGGCGGCATGGCCAGCCACGCCGCATCCAGCCCGTGTTCACCAAACGCGCGCTCCATGTCCTCGTGCAGCAGCGCCGCGCCGCGTGCATCGGCCGGCGCGGGCCATGTACAGGCGCGCCATCCGCGATGGAGGTCGGGGGCAGCAGGGGGGTGGGACATCCGGGACAACCTGGGCAGCAATGGCGATGTGATGGCGCACGATCGCGCCGGGGCGCAGCGTGGACGCCATGAAGCACGACGGTCAAGACACCCCCCCGCTGTCGGCCACGCCCCCCGATGGGCCGGACGGGGCGGCGGATGATGCGCCGGGTGGTCGGCTGCGGCTGATCGGGCTGCGTGTGCTGCGCGTGCTGGTCTGGACGATGCTTGCGTGCATCGTGGTGCCTGCGGTGCTGCTGCTGGTGCTGACGCTGCGCCTGTCGGCAGGGCCGATCGACGTGACGCCGGTGGTGCGGATGATGACGCCGCTGTCGGTCCTGCATGGGCCGGGGACGGACCGGCGGCAGGGACGCCTGACGGTGCAGCATGTGCGCATCGGCTGGAACGCGCTGCATGCGGGCATACGCACCCCGCTGGATGTCTGGGCGGATGACGTGGCGATCATGAGCGCCAATGGCACCATCGCCAACAGCATCCATCACGGGCATGTCGTGCTTGACACGCCTGCGCTGGTGCATGGGGACGTGGTGCTGGAACGGCTGTCGGTCAGTGACGTCCATCTGGCGCTGGCGCGCAACAGGTCGGGGGATATCGGGCTTGACCTTGGCCCCGGCACGCCGGAGGACAGCACCCATTCCCATGGCGGTTCGGTGAACCTGTCGCTGCTGCGGCGGATCATCGTTTCCGACGCGCAGGTGAAATTCAGCGACCAGATATCAGGGCGCACATGGCAGACACGCGATGCCTCCGCCAACCTGCATGTCCTGTCCTATCAAGGCCAGATCGGGGCCAGCGGGTCGGTCGGCTTCATGCTGGAGGGCAATGGCAAGCACCTTGTCCTGCGCGGCGAAGGACAGGAAGCAGCGCCGGGAAACATTAGCTGGACCGTGAAACTCGATCCCGTCAGTCCCTCCGCCTTCGCCCCGGGACAGAAGGAGGTCGCGCCGCTCGACCTGCCGGTGGGCGGGACGCTGCAGGTGTCGCTTGCGGCCGGGGGGGGCGGGCAGTTCATGGCCCCGCGTACGCTGGGGGCCTATCTGAAGGTCGGCAACGGCACGGTGGTCACGCGCCGCAACGGCACGCTGCTGGTCGGTGACGGGCAGGCCCACCTTGTCGCCTCCTTCGACCCCGGCCCGGCCGATGCGCCGTTCGATGGCCCCATCCACGCAACGCTGGAGAAGATGGTCGTGCACCTGCGTGCGCCGGGCCATCCGGCGGATGACGGCAGCGGGCCGACGCTGACGGCCACCGGCAGCCTGCATGCGTCCTCCGTGCTGCATCCGCGTGATATCGGCATCGGCGTCTCGGCCGAGGCGCTGGCCCTTGATTTCGCGACACTGGGCGATTTCTGGCCGCCCGGCGCGATGAAGGGCGCGCGGCGCTGGGTGACGACGAACATCACCAAGGGCCATGTCAGCGAACTGCAGGCGCGTATCGGGATGGTCAGCCATGATGGCTGGAACGGGCTGGACCTGACATCGCTTGCCGGTGACATCCGTGCGGAGGGGATGGAGCTTTACTGGCTGCGCCCGATCCCGCCCCTGCATGACATGGACGCCCACCTGACGTTCGAGGGACCGGACGAGATCGCGATCAGCTTCGGCCATGCCTACCAACTGGTGGACCGCACCGACCGCCACGTCAACGCGACCGGCATAGGCCGGATCGAGGTCGGGCCGGGCTCCATGCTGATCACCGGCCTGATGAAGAAGATCCAGATGGGGGACATCAACACCACCCTGCAGGGCAATGCGCGCGATATCCTTGCCCTGCTGGCGGAGCCACGGCTGAACGTGCTGTCGCGCCACCCGATGAGCTTCACGTCCCCGTCGGGCAAGGCCAACGTGTCGCTGCATATCGCGCTGCCGCTCGATGCGCATGTCAAGCTGGCGCAGATCGACCTGCGCACCCATACCGACCTTGCGCAGGTGCATCTTGGCAATGTGGTGATGGGCCGTCCGCTTGATGGCGGGCGCTTCGGGATCGACGCCTCCATCGACGGGCTGATGCTCAAGGGGACGGGGAACCTGTCGGGCATCCCTTCCTCCATCCTCTATACGATGGATTTCCGTTCCGTCCCGTCGGACCGCGCGGTCGAAAGTGCGAGCGTGCAGGGATACCTGACGCCGTCCGGCCTGCGCCGCGCGGGACTGGACATGGGGGATCATTTCGGCGGCAGCGCGGCGCTGGATGTGGATTATGACCGCTATCCCGGGGGCAAGGCGCAGGTGGACATCGACCTCGACCTCAAGCGTTCGGCCCTGACCATCCCGATCTGGAGCAAGCAGGTGGGCGAGGACGCCAATGCCTCCGTCGTCATCAACCTCGACCACGGGCATGTCGCCTCCATCGAGGACATCCGCGCGGCGGGGCCGGAACTGCTGATCGACGGGCATGCCGAAACGGCGGAGGGGATGGGCAGGCGCCTGATCCTGCACGGGTTCCGCGTGGGGCGGTCGAACGGCAACGCCATCATCACCATCCCGGCGGGGGAGAAGGAACCGTATGGCGTGTCGGTCGCGGCGCGCGTGCTCGACCTGTCGCCGCTGCTGACCTACCAGCGCCAGAACGAGAAGGCGGCCGATGGTGCCGCCGCCGCAGCGCAGGCCAAGGGATATCACATGCCCGAGGCCGCCACCGGCCGGGTGAAGAGCGCACCGGGGCATAGCTGGAACATCAATGTCGATGCGCGCACCGTTTTCTATACCAAGATGCAGTCGATCCAGGGCGTGCGCAGCCATCTGGAGGATGACGGCGTGCGCCTGACGCGCGGTTCGTTCTCCATGACCGGGCCGACCTCCGCCTCCGCCACGCTGACGCCGCGCGGGCAGAGCAGGGTGCTGTCGATGCATATCGCGGACCTTGGCGCGCTGCTCAAGGACATGAAGCTTGGGGACCGTATGGAGGGGGGACAGGTCGATCTGGAAGGGTCGTTCGATGACCAGGACGCCAGCGCGCCCTTTTCCGGCGAACTCACCACCGGGCCGTTTGTCCTGCGGCAGGTGCCCGCCGTGGTGCGGATGGTCAACAATGCCTCCATCTATGGCTGGCTGAAGGCCCCGCATGCGCCTGAATTCGAGGTCGAGCATGTCACGATGCCCCTGACGTTCCGCGACGGGGTGGTCAACATCACCGATGGCCTGGTCAGCAATGCCTCGCTCGGGGCGACGGTGGCGGGGCGCATCAACCTCGACAAGGCGACGCTGGACCTTGACGGGACGATCATCCCGGCCTTTGCCGTCAATGCTGCCCCCGGCCATCTGCCCGGCGTGCTGGGATGGCTGTTCAGCCCGGAAAAGAACGGCGGCGTGGTGTCGGCGACGTACCAGATCAACGGGTCGTTCGATAACCCGAGCGTGCACGTCAATCCGTATGCCCTGCTGCTGCCCGGTTTCCTGCGTGACCTGACCCACATGCACTGATCCCCGCGGGCAGCGGGGAACGGGCATGGGGAAATCATGCAGAAGTTTCTGGTGAAGCTTTTTTCAGAAAGCTTCAAATAACGTCGCCTTTTTGAAAAAAAGCGGCATGCGGAAACTTTTATTTTTTTATCAAAATGGTATTTCAGGAACAGTCTTTAAAACCTTGATCCACCGGTTTTATCGATCGGCCAGGTCCGTTCTGGCGGGTCATGTTTTCATATTGCCTGAAAGAAGTGTTCCCTTTCATGACGCGTCTTTTTCATCGTCGAAAAGCCCTGATGACCGCGGCCTCGCTGGCGGGACTGTCCGCCCTGCCGGGATGCGCGGGTGCGCGTTCGCGCCGCCATGACCTTGATGCCGATGTGCGCCACATCCCGGTCATCCGGGCGCGCAACGACCGGATCGACCGCATCACGGTCTGCCTGCGTCCCTTCCGCGCGGCGGGACCGCGACTGGAGGTCGAGCAGGTCGGGCGCAAGTCGGTCGTCCATAATTACGGCCACGGGGGCAGTGGCTGGTCGCTGTCGTGGGGGACGGCGAAACTGGCGGTGGAGCGTGCCGCCATCTCCTCCGGGCAGAAGGTCGGCGTGATCGGCTGCGGGGCGATCGGCCTGACAACGGCCATCGTCGCACAGCAGGCGGGCGCGCAGGTCACGATCTATGCGCAGCAGACGCCGCCCTTCGTGCGTTCGGCCCGTGCCTCGGGAAGCTGGACGCCGTCCTCGCGCATTGTGAAGACCAGCGAGCTGACACCCGAATTCGCCGCGCGGTGGGAACAGATGGCCCGCTATTCCTTCTCCTGCTACCAGAACCTGCAGGGCCTGCCGGGCAATCCGATCGAATGGGACACGTTCTATGGCCTGAAGTCGCGTGACGCCCAGCCGACGCCGCCCGATCCCATCGGCTTTGCCGAACTGGGCGATCGTCTCCGCGACATCGAACTGCAGGGCAACCGGGTTCCCGTCCATGACAGCCGCCTGCCCTATTGCGAGGTGCTCAAGCAGCCGAACCTGATCTTCAACGTCACCACCTATGCCGACTACCTCATGCGGCAGTTTTTCGAGCGTGGCGGCAAAATCCGGACCATGACGCTGCATCACCCGTCGGAACTGACGGCCCTGCCGGATCCCGTCTTCATCAACTGCACCGGCTATGGCGCGCGGGCGTTGTGGAATGACGAGAGCATCATTCCGGTCCGCGGGCAGATCGCATGGCTGATCCCGCAGCCAGAGGCGCTGTTCAGCATGGAATATGAAAATGTCTATGTCGTCTCCCGCCGTGACGGCATCGTGGTGCAGTGGCAGGGCGAGGACATGGGGCATGGATATAATCGGACCGATGAAACGCCCAATGTGGATGAGGCGCGCAGGGGCGTTTCCATCATCAACGGTCTGTACAAAAGCATGGGCTATAACGTCTGAATCCGGACCCATCCGGTTTTGACAGGATAAAGTAATAAAAGTTTTTGGGTGCCGCCTTTTTTCAAAAAGGCGGCGTTCTTTCGAAGCTTTTTGGAAAAAGCTTCACCAAAAACTTTTACTCATGCCTCCGGCGTGATGCGGTCGCGTGATGGCAGCAGGAATAGCACCGTCAGCAGCGAACAGGCGATGCAGCCCGTGACATACCAGTAGAACCAGTCCTCGTGCCCGGCCTGCTTGAACCACAGGGCCACATATTCCGCCGTGCCGCCAAAGATTGACACCGTCAGCGCATAGGGCAGCGCCACGCCCAGCGCACGGATGCGCGCGGGGAACAGTTCCGCCTTCACCACCGCATTGATCGAGGTATAGCCCGAAATGCACAGCAGCGCCGTCACCAGCAGCCCCAGCGCCACGGCCGGGGAGGACGCATGCGCCATCGCATGCATCAGCGGGACGGTGACGATGCAGCCGATGATCCCGAACGACAGCAGCAGCGGCCGACGCCCGACCCGGTCCGACAGCGCGCCAAAGATCGGCTGCGCCAGCGCGAAGACCGCAAGGGCGGTGGTGGAGATGACGGTCGAGGCTTCCTTGCTCAGTCCCGTCGTGTTGACGAGGTATTTCTGCATGTAGATGGTGAAGGTATAGAACGCGACCGTCCCGCCAAGCGTCAGGCCACAGACCGCCATGACCTCCCGCGGGTGATGAAGCAGCACGCGCAGGCCCCCCTTGGCCGCCGGGTCGCGGGTTGCGTGGCTGAACTGTTCGCTCTCGACCATGCTGCGCCGGAACCACAGCACCGACAGCGCCAGCAGCGCGCCGATGCCGAACGGGATGCGCCATCCCCATGCCCCGATCTGCTGCGGGGTCAGGACCGCGAACTGCAGCACCAGAAGCACGACGAGGGCCAGCAACTGCCCCGCCACCAGCGTGACATACTGGAAACTGGCGTAAAACCCGCGCTGCGCAGGAGGGGCGATTTCCGAAAGGTACGTGGCGCTGGCCCCGTATTCCCCGCCAAGGCTCAGCCCCTGTACCAGCCGTGCGAACAGCAGGATGGCAGGGGCGCATACGCCGATGCTGTCATAACCGGGGCACAGCGCGATCGTCAGCGACCCGACGCACATCGCCAGCACCGAAAGGCTGAGCGCGAAGCGGCGCCCGTGGCGGTCGGCCACCAGCCCCATGATCCATCCCCCGATCGGGCGCATCAGGAACCCGATGGCAAAGATCGCCGCACTGCGCAGCAGTTCCGCCGTCTGGTTGCCGTGGGGAAAGAACGCATGGGCGAAATACAGCGAAAACGCCGCATAGACGTACCAGTCGTAATATTCGATCAGGTTGCCCGAGGAGCCGGCGATGATGCTGTGTATCCGCTGGCGGGTGGTCAGCGGGACATGGGGCAGGGGGGTGATTTCCATGTAGGTCCGAACTGCTTTTGTGCGTCTGGGAGAGGGGAAAATGGGATCAGGCGTTATGCGCACCGGAGGTCAGGACCGGGCGGTCGGCCTCGTCCTCGGGGATGCTCCCGCTCAGCGCGGCATGCAGGCGCTGCGTGTCCAGTTCGTTTTCCCACCGCGCCAGCACGATGGTGGCCACCGCATTGCCGATGATGTTCGTCAGGGACCGGCATTCCGACATGAACCGGTCGATCCCCAAGATCAGCGCCATGCCGCTGACGGGCACGTCGGGCACCACCGCAAGGGTCGCGGCCAGTGTCACGAACCCCGCCCCGGTCACGCCCGCGGCCCCCTTGGAACTGACCATCGCCACAAGCAGGAGGGAGACCTGCTGCCCCAGTCCCAGATGCACGCCGGTCGCCTGCGCGATGAACAGGGCGGAGAGCGACATGTAGATGTTGGTGCCATCAAGGTTGAAGGAATAGCCCATCGGCACCACCAGGCCAACGACGGACGGGGCGCAGCCTGCGTTCTCCATCTTGGTCATCAGCGTCGGCAGCGCGGATTCCGACGAACTCGTGCCCAGAACGATCAGCAGTTCCTCACGCAGGTAGGCCAGCAGCGGCAGGATGCGAAACCCGTTATATCGCGCCACCAGTCCCAGCACGACCACGATGAACAGCGCCGAGGTGGCATAGAACGTGACCACGAGGAAGGCGAGGTTGAGCACCGATCCGATGCCAAAGCGCCCGATGGTGAACGCCATCGCCCCGAACGCCCCGATCGGGGCCGCCAGCATCACCAGTCGCACGACGCCGAAGACGAGTTCGGTCAACTGCTTGAACAGCGACAGGATCGCATGCCCGCGCGCGCCCATGTGCGACAGGCTGATGCTGAACAGGATCGCGATCAGCAGCACCTGCAGGATATCGCCCGAGACAAAGGCGCTGAGCACGGTATCGGGGATGATGTTCAGCACGAACCCGCTGAAGGAATGGTCCTGCGCGCGCGCCACGAACGCGGCGACGGCATGCGTATCCATGCTCGACAGGTCGGCATGCACGCCAGCACCGGGACGCACGATGTTGGCGACCAGCATCCCCACCACCAGCGCAAGGGTGGAGAAGGTCAGGAAATAGACCATCGCCTTGCCCGCAAGGCGCCCCGCCTTGCCAAGGTCCGACAGGCCCGCGACCCCGGTCACCACCGTCAGGAAGATGACCGGCGGGATGACCATCTTGACCAGCCGGATGAACCCGTCGCCAAGCGGCTTGAGCGCGGTTCCCGCATGGGGCCAGAAATGGCCGACCGCAATCCCGGCGACAACCGCGACGATGACCTGGAAATACAGGCTCCGGAACGGGGAGCGCCGCTGGGGCGCGGGTGGCGGGGACACGTGGATCATGGGGGTGGAGCCTTGGTGAGGAAACAGGTCCGGCCATGCCGGGAAATGGGCCGGGGAAATGGGTAAGGGATGCAGCCTATCGTGCCCGTGGCACATCGGGGATTGAAAAACTGGTGACCGGCCGGGGCGCGGGGTCACGCCCGGCATAGCATGAAGATCAGATATTCCAAAAATGTATGGTCGGCCTGTCATAACTGCATTACAGGCTGCGGACATGGTTTGTTCTTTTGAACGGGCATAACGGCCCTGGGGGGATACCTGATTTGTTCGATACGCTGACCACGATCGCGATATGGGGGGCCGCGCTGGGATCGGGGCTTGCGTGCCTGCTGCTGCTGGCGCTTCTGGCGCAACTGCGCCAGCGCGAGGGCGGGCAGGGGGAGGAAGACCTGCTGGCGCGGCTGTATGTGATGATGGAGCGTGAAGGCAGCGCCCGCATGGCCGATGCCGAAAACCAGCGCGCGCGGCTTGCGGAAATCGAACGCGTCCTTACCTCCCGGATCGAGCAGCGCCATCAGGACACGTCACAGGGCCTGGGCCGCATCGCCAATATCGTCAGCCGCGAGATGGGGGAGATGCGCCTGAACCAGTCCGAGGCCCTGCGCACCATGGCCACCGACAGCGCCAGCCAGCTTGAGGCCATCCGCCTTGCGGTCAATGAACGCCTGCACGAGGCGGTGGAGCGGCAGATGCAGACCTCGTTCCAGCGCGTGCTCGAACAGCTTTCCGCCATGCAAAAGGCCATGGGCGAGGTCTCGGCCATGACCGCGCAGGTAGGCGACCTCAAGCGGCTGTTTTCCAACGTCAAGACGCGCGGTGGCTGGGGGGAGGCGCAGTTGCGCGCCATCCTTGACGACGTGCTGCCCGAAGGCGCGTACGAGATGAACTGCCGCCTGAGCGACAAGAGCCGCGACGTGGTCGAATTCGCCGTGCGCATGCCGGTCAAGGCGTCCGTGCCGCCCGTGCTGGCGATTGATTCGAAATTCCCGACCGAGGCGTACGAACGCCTGCTGCAGGCGGTGGAGGACGTCAATCCCGACGCCGAACGCGCCGCCCGCCGCGCGCTGGAGACCACCGTGCGCATCGAGGCGCGCAAGATCGCCGCCAAATACATACAGCCCCCCGTCACGGTGGAATTCGCCGTCCTCTACCTGCCGACCGACGGGCTGTATGCGGAGGTCGCGCGCATTCCCGGCCTGATTGACGAAATCGGCCGCACCAGTCGCGTCATCATCATGGGGCCGGGCCTGATGCCCGCGATGCTGCGCACGATCCACCTCGGCTATGTCACGCTGGCGCTGGAGAAGCGGACCGATGACATCGCCCGCCTGCTCGGTGCGACGCGCCAGGAAATGCTGCGGATGGACGGCGTGCTTGAAAAACTGGCGCGCAACGCATCGGCCATGACCAGTTCGATTGACGAGGCCCGGCGTCGTACCGGCATCGTGACACGGCAGCTTCGCGACCTTGACACCGCCTCGTTCGTTGGGGACATGACGGACGATCCCGCGCACCACGAGGCCCCGCCCGTGGCCGCTCCCTTCGAGTGAAAGGGATTTTAATAGGCGCACGCCGTCCTCCTCGCCCATAGTCGGAGCTGTCATGATAGGTCCAAACACCCCTGATCGCGTTGAAAACATGCCGTCCCCGGCCATGGCCGCCGGACCGAGCGTGCTGCTGGTCGAAGATGACGTGAAGATCGCGCAGGAAGTGGTGGAGGAACTCGAAAGCCGCTGCTTCCGGGTCCGGCACGAGGTTTCGGGCTCGCAGGGGCTGGAGGTCGGGCTTTCGCATGAGTTCGACGTGATGATCGTCGATCGCATGCTGCCCGAACTCGACGGCCTCAGCCTGATCGAGACGCTGCGCGAACGCCGGGTGCGCGCGCCGGTACTGGTCCTGTCCGCGCTGTCGGCGGTCGATGACCGTGTCAGCGGGCTGAAGGCCGGGGGCGACGATTACCTGACCAAGCCGTTCGCGATGGAGGAACTTGCCGCACGGCTCGAGGCGCTGCTGCGCCGTCCCAACAACTCGCGCGAGACGATGCTCCATGCCGGGCCTCTGACGATGGACTTGATCGAGCGCACCGTGACGCGCGACGGGGAACCGATCGAACTGCTGCCGCGTGAATTCCGGCTGCTGGAATACCTGATGCGCCGGCCCGACCAGGTGCTGACGCGCAACATGCTGCTGGAGGATGTGTGGAATTACCGCTTCATCCCGCAGACGAACCTTGTTGACGTGCATATCGGCAAGCTGCGGCGCAAGGTGGATGAAGCGGGCGCTCCCTCCCTGATCCAGAGCATACGCGGCGCCGGGTTCATGCTTCGTGTTTCTAAATGAACTGTTCCGGACCGCGACATTCCGCCTGACGCTGGCGGTGGTCGCGGCCATGATCGGGTCGGCCGCGTTCCAGTTCTTCCTCGGCTACAGTCAGGCCACGGTGTTCGAGGCACGGCGTTCGGACACGCTGCTGTACCGCGAGGCCGCCCTGCTGCAGACCGAAAGCGCGGAGGACCTGGAGCGCAAGGTCCGCGACCGTGCGACCGATGACCTGCGTGTCATCATGAATGTCACGACGCTGTTCAGCGGGGACCACCGGTATATCGTGGGCGACCTGCATGACTGGCCCGACGGGCTTGTGGCGGACGGGCATGTCCATGAAATCAACATCCAGCCCCCCGCCAGCGCCCTGCAGGCCAGTGGCGCATCCAGCAGCGGCACGCCTGCTGCGGACCATTCGCCCGGCGTGCTGCGCATGCTCGCGGTGAACGTGCGCGGCGGGCGTGTCCTCGTGCTGGGGCGAAGCTGGCACATGCGCAGCGAACTGCGCCTGATGATGCGCCATTCCCTGCTGGTCTCCATCGTGCCGACGGTGCTGTTTGCGCTGATGACCGGCATCGTGCTCAGCCACCGCGCCCTTGCCCGCGTCAAGGACATGCACGAGGCGATCGACCGCATCATGGAAGGCGACCTGCACGAACGCCTGCCCGCCGGCCGGCAGCGCGACGACCTGCAGCGCCTTGCGGGCAGCGTGAACAGGATGCTCGACCGCCTCGAACGCCTGATGGACGAGATCCGCGACGTCGGCAACGACATCGCCCATGACCTGCGCACGCCGCTGACACGGGTGCGCGCGCGCCTCGACCGGGCGCGCTCGGCCGGGCATTCGGCGGAGGCGCTGCGCAATGTCATCGCACGCGCCATCGACGACCTTGACCAGTCCTTCGCCGTCATCACCGCGCTGTTGCGCATTGGCGAGATCGAGAATGGCCGCCGCCGGGTGGGGTTCGGGATGGTGGATCTCGACAGCCTTGCCGACGACATCATCGACCTGTACGAACCCATTGCCGAAAGCCGGGGGATCATGCTGGCGCATGTGCGCGGGCAGGGGGTGGGCGAGGTCCTTGGCGATCGCGACCTTCTGATCGAGGTGCTGGCCAACCTTGTGGACAACGCCATGAAGTTCACGCCGGAGGGCGGGCATGTCACGATCCGCACCGGCGGGGACGCGCAGGGCGTGACGCTGGAGGTCGAGGATACGGGAATCGGCATCCCGCCGGAGGAACGCCGGGCGGTGACCGGACGTTTCTACCGGTCCGACAAGAGCAGGCACGTCCCCGGAAGCGGACTGGGGCTGAGCCTGGTGTGGGCGATCGTGCAGCTTCATAACGCCAGCCTGCGCATTGGCGCCGCGCGGTGCGACGCCAGCCTGCCGGGTGCGGTTTTCACCATATGTTTCGCCCCCGTGGCGCATGCGCCACCCCCGCCCGAGGAGGTGGCGTGACGACATTAAACAGAATTTTCATTTGTCTGGGGCGTTCCCCATTTTAACACGAAATGAGGGACGGAGAGATTATGACGATGCATGAGCAAGCCTTGCCGGGCGCACGCAATGGGGAAAACCCATTCCTGCCCGCAATGGAAAACGCCACCGGCGACCGGACTCCAGCGCCGGAGGTAGCAACCCGCGCATGAATGGTATCGTTGTTACCGCGCTCAAGCGGCCTTACACGTTCGTCGTCCTGTCCATCCTGATTGTTGTCTTTGGCGTGCGCGGCCTGCTGCGCACCCCCACCGACGTCTTTCCCAGCATCAACATCCCCGTTGTCGCGATCTGCTGGACCTATACCGGCCTGATGCCGGAGGACATGTCCGGCCGCGTCGTCTATTATTACGAACGTGCGCTGACCGCGACGGTCAACAACATCGAACATATCGAAAGCCAGTCCTATTACGGGCGCGGCATCGTCAAGGTGTTCTTCCAGCCCGGGACCGATACCGCCGTCGCACAGACGCAGATCACGTCCGTGTCCCAGACGGTCATCAAGCAGATGCCCGCCGGCATGACCCCGCCGCTGGTGCTGACCTACAACGCGTCCTCCGTCCCGGTGCTGACGCTGCAGGTGTCGTCTGATTCGATGACCGCCTCGCAGATCTATGACATGTCGTCCAACCTGATCCGCCCGGCGCTGGTGTCGGTGGCGGGGGCGGCCATTCCCAATCCCTATGGCGGGCAGCCGGGCAACATCATGGTCGACCTCGACCAGACGAAGCTGCTGGCCCACGGCCTGTCGGCCACCGATATCGGCAACGCGCTGGGCAAGCAGAACATCGTGCTGCCCGCCGGTGACCAGCAGATCGGCGCCTTCGACTACATGGTGCAGACCAACGCCTCGCCCGAGGAGATCGACACCTTCAACAACATGCCGATCAAGCAGGAGGGCAATTCCGTCGTCTACCTGCGTGACGTGGCGTGGGTGCATGCGGGCGGGCCGCCGCAGACCAACATGGTGCTGGTCAAGGGGCACCAGGCGGTCCTGATCGTCATCATGAAAAGTGGTGACGCCTCCACCCTGTCGGTCGTCAGCGGGATCAAGGCGTTGCTGCCGGGCATCATAAAGACGCTGCCGGCGGGGGTGAACATCACCGTGCTGGGCGATGCCTCCACCTTCGTGAAGGAGGCGGTGCGCGACGTGGTGCAGGAAATGGGCACGGCGGCGCTGCTCACCAGCCTTGTCGTGCTGCTGTTCCTGGGGTCGTGGCGATCGACGGTCATCATCGCGACCTCCATCCCGCTGGCGATGCTGTGCTCGGTCATCGGGCTGGGCATGGCGGGGCAGACGATCAACGTCATGACGCTTGGCGGGCTTGCGCTTGCGGTGGGTATCCTCGTCGATGACGCCACCGTCATGATCGAGAACATCGACGCCCATCTGGAGATGGAGAAGGATCTGGAAACCGCCATCATCGACGCGGCGAACCAGATCGTCATTCCCACCTTCGTCTCCACATTGTGCATCTGTATCGTGTGGATGCCGCTGTTCCAGTTGACCGGGGTCGCGGGCTGGCTCTTCATGCCGATGGCCGAGGCGATCATCTTCGCCATGATCGCCTCCTTCATCCTGTCGCGCACGCTGGTGCCGACGATGGCGAAATACATGCTTGCGGCCCAGGTGGCGGCGCACCATGCGCTGGCCACCGGGCAGGTCGCCCCGTCGCAGAGCATCTTCGCGCGGTTCCAGCGCGGGTTCGAGGCGTATTTCGTCCTCTTCCGCAACCGTTACCGCGCCATCCTGATGCACCTGCTGGCGACACGCAGGCGCTTCGTGCCGCTGTTTTCACTGGTGGCGTTTTCATCGCTGGGGCTTCTGTTCTTTGCGGGGCAGGACTTCTTCCCCGAAATCAATTCCAACGCGCTGTCGATCCACATGCGCGCGCCGCTTGGCACCAAGATCGCCGAGGCGGGCAAGATCTCCATGCTGGTGAATTACGAGATCGAGCGCCTGCTGCCCGGCGAGGTCGAGGGCATCGTCAATAACTGCGGCCTGCCGTTCAGCCCGCTGAACCAGGCCTTCATCCCCACGCCCACCGTCGGCACGCAGGACTGTGACCTGACGGTGACGCTGAAGGACGAGGAAGCGCCGGTCGCGAAATATCGCGGCATCCTGCGCAAGGGACTGGCGGAGAAATTCCCCGGGACCGAGATCACCTTCATGCCTGCCGACCTGACGGCCAAGATCCTGAATTTCGGCCTGCCCGCGCCGATCGACGTGCAGGTGTCGGGCCGCAACCTGTATGGCAATTTCGACTTTGCGGAACACCTTGCCGCCCGCCTGCGCAAGATCACCGGCGTGGCCGATGTGTCGGTGCAGGAACCGATGAATACGCCGACCCTGCGCGTCAATGCGCGCCGGACCTATGCGCTGGGCACCGGCCTGACGGAGGCGGACGTGGCGAACAACGCCCTGGCCGTGCTGTCGGGCAGTGGCCAGGTCTCGCCCACCTACTGGCTGGACCCCAAGACCGGGGTGTCGCATCTGGTGGATATCCAGACGCCGCTGCAGTTCCTGCAGACGATGAACGACCTGGAGACGATCCCCATCGACCGGGGCGACGGCAACCCGCAGGACCTGCCGCCGCAGATCCTCGGTGGCCTCAGCCAGATCGTGCAGACCGGCACGCCGGGGGAGGTCGCGCATTACAACATCATGCCGGTTTTCGACATCTATGCCACGAACGAGGGGCTGGACCTTGGCACCGTCTCCCGCGAGGTGACGCGCGTGGTCGAGGAGGAGCGCAAGTCGCTTCCCCGCGGGTCGAGCCTGTATGTCCGCGGGCAGGCGACGACCATGAATGGCGCCTATACGCAGTTGATATCCGGCCTCGCAATGTCGATCCTGCTGGTCTATCTGATCATTGTCGTCAATTTCCAGTCGTGGCTTGACCCCTTCATCATCATCACCGCGCTGCCCGGCGCGCTGGCCGGGATCGCGTGGGCGCTGTTCCTGACGCACACCGCGCTGTCGGTGCCGGCGCTGACGGGGGCGATCATGTGCATGGGCACCGCGACGGCGAACTCCATCCTTGTGGTGGCCTTCGCGCGGGAGCGGATGGACCTGCACGGCGATGCGGTCAAGGCCGCGATCGAGGCGGGATATGAACGTATCCGCCCGGTGCTGATGACCGCGTCGGCCATGATCATCGGCATGCTGCCCATGTCGCTGAGCAATTCGCAGAACGCGCCGCTGGGCCGTGCGGTGATGGGGGGCCTGATGGTCGCCACCTGCGCCACGCTGCTGTTCGTGCCGTGCGTGTTCGCGCTGATTCATTCAAGAAAATCCAAGACCACGACTGCCGAGGGAGAACGCGCATGACGGGCGCCGATGATATCAAGGGCCAGCGCGGGCGCGGCAGCAGGATCTGGGTCGGGCTGGGGGTGGTCGTGGTGGCCGTCATCGTCGTCGGCGGGATCGTCGAACGACGCATGCATGTCGAAAGCCTGAGCCGGCAGACCGCCGACGCCGCCATCCCGCGCGTGCAGGTGATCGAGCCCGAACACGGGCCAAAGACCCGCACGCTGGACCTGCCGGGCAATATCTCCGCATGGTACCAGGCCCCGATCTATGCGC
The DNA here is from genome assembly GCF_013155425.1 of Gluconacetobacter entanii. NCBI lineage: Bacteria > Pseudomonadati > Pseudomonadota > Alphaproteobacteria > Acetobacterales > Acetobacteraceae > Gluconacetobacter > Gluconacetobacter entanii. The sequence goes on from NZ_JABJWD010000064.1 coordinate 18,859, forward strand.
AGGTCTCGGGCTATGTGCAGATGTGGTACAAGGATATCGGCGCGAAGGTGAAGGCGGGCGAGATCCTGGCCACCATCGACACGCCGGGACTTGATGCGCAGTACGCCGCGTCAAAGGCCAATTTCGACGTGGCCATGGCGCGTTACAAGCTGGCGCAGATCACGGCGAAACGCTGGAAGGCGCTGCAGGGCACGCAGGCCGTCTCGCAGCAGGAAGTCGATGTGCAGGCCGCCAATGCCGAAGCGCAGGCCGCCGAGGTGGAGGCCGCCCGGCACGAGGTCTCCCGCTATGCCGCGCTGATCGGGTTCAAGCAGATCGTCGCTCCCTTTGACGGCGTGGTGACGGCGCGCCTGGCCGACGTGGGCGATTATGTCAACGCAGGCGGCGGGGACGTGTCCTCCCACGGGACGGCGAGCGAACTGTTCAGCGTGGCGGACGTGCACCGCATGCGTGTCTTCGTGTCCGTGCCGCAGGATTATGCCGACATCATCGGGCCGAAGCTGACGGGTGACATTACCGTGCCGCAGTATCCGGGGCGGGTGTTCAAGGCGAAGTTTCTGGCCACGGCAAAGGCGTTCAACGCCTCCACCCGCACCGTGACGACGGAACTGGTGGTTGATAACGACAAGCGCGAACTGTGGCCCGATTCCTATGCCACCGTGCATTTCACGGCGCCCGGCGACCCGGATATCCTGATCCTGCCCGAAGGCGCGCTGCTGTTCCGTGCGCAGGGCATGCAGGTGGCCGTGGTGGACGACCATAACCGCATCAGGCTGCGCAATGTCACGGTGGGGACGAACCTTGGCACCAAGGTGCAGATCCTTGCCGGGGTGGGGCTGCATGATCGCGTGGTCAACAACCCGTCCTCCGGCCTGCTGGAGGGGCAGGAGGTGTATCTGGTCGGCTCCACCCCCGGATATAACGATGTGGGTGCCTCGGCGATGGCCAAGGCCCCGACGTCCGAGAACACGAAGGATGATGATGTCCGGGCCATGCCGTCCGACCAGGGAACGACGGATGCCGGGGCGCGCCGATGAGGGGCAGCTTCATGTGGATGCGCGCGCGCCACCGGTCGATGCGCGCGGCCTGCCTTGCCGGGTGCGCGATCATGGCCGCGGGCCTTGGCGGGTGCGTGGACCTCGCGCCGAAATACAAACACGCACATTACCTCTACCCCGACAACTGGCAGGGGGAGGGGATCATGCATTACGGCGTCCCCGCCGATGGTGCGCCCCGTGGGGACTGGTGGACGGTCTTCAACGATCCGCTCCTCAACCAGCTTGAGGAACGGGCCGGGCACCTGAATCCCGACCTGCAGGCGGCGGCGGAAACCTTTACGCAGGCACGTGACCTGTCAGCGGAGGCCGCGTCGGAGCTTTATCCGCAGATCAGTGGCGATGCCGGGGCGTCGAACAACCAGGCATCCCAGCATCGTCTGTGGCGTGGTGCGGGATCACAGGGCCCGACCTACATGTCATCGCAGCAATGGGGGGCGTCCGTCCGGTGGGAGCCGGATTTCTGGTCCGCGATCCGTAACCGCAAGCGCATGCGCCAGCAGCAGGCGCAGGCATCCGCCGCCGACTTTGCCGTGGCGCGGCTGAGTATCCAGTCCGAACTGGCGAACGATTACATGCAGTTGCGTGGCATGGACGCGCAGCATGCGGTGTATCAGGATTCGATCCGCTATTATGAAAAGGCGGTGCAGATCACCCAGATGCGTCAGGCCGGCGCGATCGCGGCGGGCATCGACGTGTCGCGCGCACAGACGCAGCTTTCGGCGACGCAGGCGTCCGATACCGACCTTCTGGCGCGCCGTGCGGTGATGGAACATGCGATCGCGGTGCTGGTGAACGTCTCGCCCTCGGCGTTCCATATCACGCCGACATCCGAAATCCGCTTCCCCAAGGTGAAGATCGCCACGGGCATTCCGTCCACCCTGCTGGAACGGCGTCCCGATGTCGCCAGCGCCGAGCGTAACATGGCGCAGGCGAACCGCGCGATCGGCGTCTCGCGCGCGGCGTTCTATCCCCATGTGACCTTCAGCGCCATGGCCGGGTTCATGGATAATGGCTTCACCCTCGATAAGTTCGCCAACGGCATGTACAACTATGCCGCGCAGGCCGTGCTGCCGCTGTTCCAGGGCGGGATGCGGCGCGCCGAACTGCAGCGGAGCTGGTCGCAGTACCGCCAGGCGGAGGACCGTTACCGCGCCACCGTGCTGGCCGCCTTCAAGGATGTGGAGGACGGGCTGAGCCTGACCCATGACCTTGATGTCGAGACCGCGCAGGAAGGTGCGGCCGTCAAGGCGTCGCTGCGCACGCAGAACATGACGATGCAGCTTTATACCGGTGGCCTGACCAACTATCTCGACGTGGTGGTGGCGCAGGTGGCGGCGCTGACCGCACGTATTGCCGAGGTGCAGGTGGAAACCCGCTACATGCAGGCGCAGGTCGAACTGATCCGCGCGCTTGGCGGGGGCTGGGATACCAGCCAGTTGCCCAACCACAGGCAGATCCGCCCGTTCGGCCCGCTGCAATATTCCCACCTGCGGATTCCAAAGACGGCCGGCGGCGTGAACGTGGACAATGGTCCGGAGTCGAAAGACCTCCAGATGCCTGCCCTGTCGGGGCAGGGGTTGACAGCACCCCCGAATCAGCGGTAGGTGCCCGCCTCTTATCGGAACGCGGGAGGTCCCTTGCCTTCGCCAGGTCATGGCGGGGGTGACCGCCTGAACCGCGGTCCGGGTGAAACAGTCAGGAGCCCCGGATATGGCCAAAAAAATCGTTGGCTACATCAAGCTGCAGATTCCCGCCGGCAAGGCGAATCCCTCCCCGCCGGTTGGTCCGGCCCTTGGTCAGCGCGGCCTGAACATCATGCAGTTCTGCAAGGAGTTCAACGCCAAGACGCAGGGTATGGAACCGGGGATGCCCATTCCCGTGGTCATCACGGCCTATGCCGACCGTACCTTCAGCTTCATCACCAAGACCCCGCCGAACACGTACTTCCTGATGAAGGCCGCCAAGATCAACAAGGGCAGCTCCACCGTCGGAAAGGCCGCGACCGTCGGCAAGGTGACCATCGCGCAGCTGCGTGAGATCGCCGAGGTGAAGATGAAAGACATGAACGCCAATGACATCGACGGCGCCGTGCGCATGCTGAGCGGTTCAGCGCGCTCCATCGGCCTCGACGTGGTGGAGGGCTAAAGTCCATGGCAAAGAACAAGCGTCTGGCCGCCGCGCGCGCCAATGTTGATTCGACCAAGGCCTATGGCCTCGACGACGCCATCTCCCTGGTGAAGCAGGGCGCGAAGGCGAAGTTCGACGAGACCGTCGAAATCTCCATGAACCTTGGTATCGACCCGCGCCATGCCGACCAGATGGTCCGTGGCCTGCTGTCGCTGCCCAACGGCACGGGCAAGACCCTGCGCGTCGGCGTGTTCGCCCGTGGCCCGAAGGCCGAGGAAGCGAAGGCCGCCGGTGCCGATGTGGTCGGTGCCGAAGACCTCGCCGAAAAGGTGCAGGCTGGCGAGATCGAGTTCGACCGCTGCATCGCGACGCCGGACATGATGGCGCTCGTCGGTCGCCTGGGCAAGATCCTCGGCCCGCGTGGCCTGATGCCCAACCCGAAGCTGGGCACCGTCACGATGGACGTGAAGGGTGCGGTCACGGCCGCGAAGTCCGGTCAGGTCGAATACCGCGCCGAGAAGGCCGGTATCGTGCATGCCGGCATCGGCAAGGCGTCGTTCGACGAAGCGAAGCTTGCGGAAAACATCCGCGCGTTCGTCGATGCGGTGCAGAAGGCCCGTCCCACGGGCGCGAAGGGCACCTACATCAAGAAGGTGTCCCTGTCGTCCACGATGGGACCGGGTGTGCATCTGGATGTGGCGGCGCTCGTCGCATCCTGATGAAGGATTGTCCCGCCCCTGACGGGGTGGGATGAAAAGGGAATGGTCCGCCCGGCGGGCCATTTTCCGAACCTGTCCATGACCGGATGCGGCCCTGTGCCTTGATTGTCCTTCGCCAGAGGGACGGCAGCCGGAAGACGGGGATGCCGGATTACAGGCGCATGTCGCCTGACACTGGTTGTTCCGTTTGCAAAGGACAGGCGAACCGGGGCATGCCCATGCCGGGCGGGCCCCAAGGGTAAACCCAATCCGTCAGGTTTCCTGATGGATTACGATGGAGACGGGATTTGGACCGTACGGAGAAGCGGGAGTTTGTTGCCTCCCTCGCGACCGTGTTCGCCAAGACGTCCATGGTCATTGTCACCCGTAATGACGGGCTGAATGTGGCTGATGTGACGGAACTTCGGCGGCGTGTGCGCGCGGCCGGAGCGACTTACAAGGTCGCGAAGAACCGGCTGGCCGATCTCGCCCTGGCAGGGACCCAGTTCGAAGGCATCAAGCCGCTGCTGAAGGGGCCGACCGCGATTTCGTGGGCGGATGAACCCGTGGCCGTGGCGAAGGTGCTGGTCGAGTTCGCCAAAACCAACGAAAAGCTTGTTCTGCTCGGCGGATCGCTTGGCTCCCAGACACTGAATGTCGAGGGAATCAAGGCGCTGGCGGAACTGCCGTCCCTGGACGTGCTCCGGGCGCAGCTGGTGGGGCTCATCTCCACGCCGGCAACGCGCATCGCGGGTGTGCTTCAGGCACCGGGCGGACAGCTTGCGCGGGTTTTCGGCGCCTATGCCAAGACGGGCGAGGCAGCCTAGCCACCCATGTCCCGGTGCGCCGGGATATCAACAAAATGGCACTTTCCCGAAATTTCGGGATTGTATCACGCCAACCAGTGTATAAATTAGGAAGACTGAATCATGGCCGATCTGAACAAACTTGTTGACGAACTGTCCGCTCTGACCGTTCTCGAAGCTGCCGAGCTGTCCAAGCTGCTGGAAGAGAAGTGGGGCGTTTCCGCTGCTGCTCCGGTTGCTGTTGCCGCTGCTGCTCCCGGCGCTGCTGCTGCTCCGGCTGAAGAGAAGACCGAGTTCGACGTCGTGCTGACGAAGGCTGGCGACAAGAAGATCAACGTCATCAAGGAAATCCGTGGCATCACGGGCCTGGGCCTGAAGGAAGCCAAGGACCTGGTCGAGGGCGCGCCCAAGACCGTCAAGGAAGGCGTCAGCAAGGATGAAGCCGAGAAGATCAAGAAGACCCTTGAAGACAACGGTGCTTCTGTCGAAATCAAATAAGATGTATCCTGTCAGCATTCCCGCTTGCGGATGTTGAGATGATATTCAGGTGAGGGTGGAGATCTTCTGATCTCCGCCCCCTTGGGCGTTACAGGCACCCTGACCGCAAGGTCTCGGGTGCCTTTGGCGGTAGAAGGGGTCGTCCTCAAGTCATGTGAAGGGACGGGTCTGGGGTCGGGCCATGAGGATGGGCGACCTGAAAGAATTTCTGGATCTGTCTTTGTCCCGTGGCCGCAAGGCAATGACGGCGGATGGGGAGCAGGTCTTGTGTGGATGGGGGCTGGATAGGCGATGAACGCGATTACGAAATCGTTCACGGGACGCAAACGCATCCGCAAGAGCTTCGGGCGTATACCCGAAATCGCTCCGATGCCCAATCTGATCGACGTGCAGCGTGCCAGTTACGAGGCATTCCTGCAGATGAACGTGTCACCCGACAGCCGGACGCCGACCGGGCTGCAGGAAGTGTTCCGTTCCGTCTTTCCGATCAATGATTTTGCCGGACGTGGGCGACTCGAATTCGTCAGCTATGAACTCGAAGAGCCGAAATACGATGTTGAGGAATGCATCCAGCGCGGGCTGACCTTTGCCGCGCCGCTGAAGGTGATCCTGCGCCTGATCGTGTGGGACGTGGACGAGGATACGGGTTCGCGCTCGATCCGTGATATCAAGGAGCAGCCGGTCTACATGGGCGACATGCCGCTCATGACGGATAACGGCACGTTCATCATCAACGGGACCGAGCGCGTCATCGTCAGCCAGATGCACCGCAGTCCCGGCGTGTTTTTCGACCATGACAAGGGCAAGACCCATTCGTCGGGCAAGTTCCTGTTCGCCGCGCGCGTCATCCCGTACCGTGGCTCGTGGCTCGACTTCGAATTCGACAGCAAGGACCTGATCTACGTCCGCATCGACCGCAAGCGCAAGCTGCCGGTCACCACGCTGCTGTACGCGCTGGAGGGCGAGGAATCCCGCGCCGCGCGCGACGCGAAGGCGGCCGAGGGCGGCGACGTCGAATCGATGGAAATCCGGGGCATGACGCCCGATGAAATCCTTGGCTATTTCTATGGCCAGGTCGAGTTCATCAAGAGCGAGAAGGGCTGGGCCCGCCGTTTCGACCCCGATGCGTTCCGTGGCCAGAAGCTGCTGGAACCCCTGGTGGATGCCGATACGGGCGAAATCGTCGCCCAGGTGGACACCAAGCTGACGGCGCGCATGGTCCGCAAGATCGCGGAAACCACGAAGGACGTGCTGGTCGGCCCGGCCGGCCTGATCGGTCGTTTCATCGCGTTCGACATGGTCAATCCCGAAACCGGCGAGATCTTTGCCGAGGCCGGGGACGAACTGACCGAAGCCCGCCTTGAGGCGCTTGAGGCCGATGGTGTCACCAAGCTGGTGACGCTGGCGATCGACGCGACCAACGGCCCGTGGATCCGCAATACGCTGGCGATCGACAAGAATACGTCGCGTGACGATGCGCTGACCGATATCTATCGTGTCATGCGCCCCGGTGAGCCGCCGACGCCCGAGACGGCCGAAGCGATGTTCTCCGGCCTGTTCTTCGATCCCGACCGCTATGACCTGTCCGCCGTTGGCCGCGTGAAGATGAACATGCGCCTTGGCGTGGACGTGCCCGACACGGTGCGCGTCCTGCGCAAGGAAGACATCCTGCGCACGGTCAAGATCATGTGCGAACTGAAGGATGGTCGCGGCGCGATCGACGACATCGACAACCTTGGCAACCGTCGTGTCCGCTCCGTCGGCGAACTGATGGAAAACCAGTATCGCGTCGGCCTGCTGCGCATGGAGCGTGCGATCCGTGAACGCATGGGGTCGGTCGATATCGACACGGTCATGCCGCATGACCTGATCAATGCAAAGCCGGCCGCCGCCGCAGTGCGTGAGTTCTTCGGCTCCTCGCAGCTCAGCCAGTTCATGGACCAGACCAACCCGCTGTCGGAAGTCACGCACAAGCGTCGTCTTTCGGCGCTTGGCCCGGGCGGCCTGACGCGTGAGCGCGCGGGCTTTGAAGTCCGTGACGTCCATCCGACCCATTATGGCCGCATCTGCCCGATCGAGACGCCGGAAGGCCCGAACATCGGCCTGATCAACTCGCTGGCCACCTATGCGAAGGTCAACAAGTACGGCTTCATCGAAACGCCGTACCGCATGGTCGAGAACGGCGTCCTGCAGAGCGGCTGGAAATACCTGTCCGCGATGGAGGAAGACAAGCTCATCGTCGCGCAGGCGGACGCGGAACAGGACGACAAGGGCAACCTGACCGGTGAACTGGTGTCCGTGCGCCGTGGCGGGGACTTCCGCCAGGTCCTGCCTGACGAGGTGACGGCCTGTGACGTGTCGCCCAAGCAGCTTGTGTCGGTCGCCGCGGCCCTGATCCCGTTCCTTGAGAACGATGACGCGAACCGTGCGCTCATGGGCTCGAACATGCAGCGTCAGGCGGTGCCGCTGGTGCGTTCCGACGCGCCGCTGGTCGGCACCGGGATGGAAGCCGCCGTCGCCCATGACTCGGGTGCGACCATCGTCGCCCGCCGCCGTGGCATCGTGGACCAGATCGACGGTGCGCGCATCGTCGTGCGTGCCACCGACGATGCCGGTGCGACGCAGGGTGTCGATATCTACCGCCTGCGCAAATACATGCGCTCGAACCAGTCCACCTGCATCAACCAGCGTCCGCTGGTCCGCGTGGGGGACCAGGTTTCGGCGGGCGAGATCATCGCCGACGGTCCCTCCACCGAGCTTGGTGAACTGGCGCTGGGGCGGAACGTGCTGGTCGCGTTCATGCCGTGGAACGGGTACAACTTCGAAGATTCGATCCTGATTTCCGAGCGGATCGCGCGTGATGACGTCTTCACCTCGATCCATATCGAGGAATTCGAGGTCATGGCCCGCGACACCAAGCTGGGTCAGGAAGAAATCACCCGCGACATCCCCAATGTCGGTGAGGAAGCGCTGCGCAACCTCGACGAGGCCGGCATCGTCTATGTGGGCGCCGAGGTGAACCCCGGCGACATCCTGATCGGCAAGGTCACGCCGAAGGGCGAAAGCCCGATGACGCCGGAAGAAAAGCTCCTGCGCGCCATCTTCGGTGAAAAGGCGTCCGACGTCCGCGACACCTCGCTGAAGCTGCCGCCGGGCACCAGCGGCACGATTGTTGACGTGCGCGTCTTCTCCCGCCGTGGCGTGGACAAGGACGAGCGCGCGATGGCGATCGAGCGCGCGGAGATCGAGCGTCTGGCCAAGGACCGCGATGACGAACGCGCCATTCAGGAACGCTCCTTCTACAACCGCCTGCGCGAACATCTGATCGGGCAGACGGCAGGTGCGGGTTTCAAGGGCATCCGTTCGGGCACCGTCATCACGGACGAGGTCCTGTCCGAGCATCCGCGTGGCGCGTGGCGCAACATCACCGTGGCGTCCGATGCGGTGATGGCGGAACTCGAGGTGCTGCGTCGGGAGTTCGATACGGCGGTGTCGCGCATTCAGGCGCGTTTCGACAACAAGGTCGAAAAGCTGCAGCGTGGCGACGAACTGCCGCCGGGCGTGATGAAGATGGTCAAGGTGTTCGTCGCGGTGAAGCGCAAGCTGCAGCCGGGCGACAAGATGGCCGGCCGCCACGGCAACAAGGGTGTCGTCTCCCGCGTCGTGCCGGTGGAGGACATGCCGTTCCTTGAGGACGGGACCCCGGTTGACCTGCTGCTCAACCCGCTTGGCGTGCCGTCGCGCATGAATGTGGGGCAGATCCTTGAAACCCATCTGGGCTGGGCCTGCGCCAATATCGGTCGCGAGATCGGGCAGCTTGTCGATACGTACCACAAGACGGGTGAGAAGCGTCAGGAACTGCTCGACCAGTTGCGCTCGGTCTATGGCGAGGAAGCCTTTGCCTCCACCATTGCCGACATGACGGACGCACAACTGGTCGAACTGTCGAACAACCTGCGCAAGGGCGTGCCCATCGCGACCCCGGTGTTCGATGGTGCGTCCATCCCGGACATCGAGGCGATGCTGGAGAAGGCAGGGCTCGACAAGTCGGGGCAGTCGCAGTTGATCGACGGCCGCACGGGCGAGCCGTTCGAGCGCAAGACGACGGTCGGCTACATCTACATGCTGAAGCTGCATCACCTTGTCGATGACAAGATCCATGCCCGTTCGATCGGTCCTTACTCGCTGGTGACGCAGCAGCCGCTTGGCGGTAAGGCGCAGTTCGGCGGACAGCGCTTTGGTGAGATGGAAGTCTGGGCACTCGAGGCCTATGGCGCGGCCTACACGCTGCAGGAAATGCTGACGGTGAAGTCCGATGACGTGTCGGGCCGCACCAAGGTCTATGAAGCCATCGTGCGCGAGCAGGATGATTTCGAGGCCGGCATCCCCGAAAGCTTCAACGTCCTGATCAAGGAACTGAAGTCGCTGGGCCTGAACGTGGACCTCGAACAGAGCGGCACCTGATCGTTCCATGAGCACGGTAACGACCCGTCCATACGTTTTATTTTCAGGGTCGGGGGCAGATAGTCGGTCTGCCCTCGTCCTTTTCCCTCAGGGGGTTTGCGGCGCATGAATGAACTCATGAAGATCCTTGGCCAGACCGGCCAGGCGATGACCTTCGACCAGATCAAGATCCAGCTTGCCTCGGCCGAGCAGATCCGGTCATGGTCCTATGGCGAGATCAAGAAGCCCGAGACCATCAATTATCGCACCTTCAAGCCGGAGCGTGATGGTCTGTTCTGTGCGCGGATTTTCGGTCCGATCAAGGATTACGAATGTCTGTGCGGCAAATACAAGCGGATGAAATTCCGCGGGATCATCTGCGAGAAGTGCGGCGTCGAAGTCACGCTGGCGAAGGTCCGTCGCGAACGTATGGGCCATATCGAGCTTGCCAGCCCGGTTGCGCATATCTGGTTCCTGAAGTCGCTGCCCAGCCGTATCGGCCTGATGGTCGATATGACGCTGAAGGATCTGGAAAAGATCCTGTATTTCGAAAGCTATGTGGTTCTTGAGCCCGGCACGTCGCCGCTCAAGCAGTACAGCCTGCTGACCGAAGACCAGTATCTTGATGTCATGGACGAACATGGCGACGAAGGGATCGAGGTCGGGATCGGGGCCGAGGCGATCAAGAAGATCCTTGAGCGCATCGACTGCGACCAGGAAAAGGTCGAACTGCGTCAGGAACTGAAGGAAACCACGTCCGAGGCCAAGCGCAAGAAGCTCGTCAAGCGCCTGAAGCTGATCGAGGCGTTTTCCGAAAGTGAATCGCGCCCCGAATGGATGATCATGGAGCTGATCCCGGTCATCCCGCCGGAACTGCGCCCGCTGGTCCCGCTCGATGGTGGCCGTTTCGCGACGTCCGACCTGAACGACCTGTACCGCCGCGTCATCAACCGTAACAACCGCCTGAAGCGGCTGATCGAACTGCGCGCGCCGGACATCATCGTGCGTAACGAAAAGCGCATGCTGCAGGAATCCGTTGACGCCCTGTTCGACAATGGCCGCCGTGGCCGCGCCATCACGGGCGCCAACAAGCGCCCGCTGAAGTCGCTGTCCGACATGCTCAAGGGCAAGCAGGGGCGTTTCCGCCAGAACCTGCTGGGCAAGCGCGTCGATTATTCCGGCCGTTCGGTCATCGTGGTCGGCCCGGAACTGAAGCTGCACCAGTGCGGCCTGCCCAAGAAGATGGCGCTGGAACTGTTCAAGCCGTTCATCTACTCCAAGCTGGAGAAGTACGGCCACGCCACCACCATCAAGGCCGCGAAGCGGATGGTGGAAAAGGAACGTCCCGAGGTCTGGGATATCCTTGAAGAAGTGATCCGCGAACATCCGGTCATGCTCAACCGTGCGCCGACGCTGCATCGCCTGGGCATCCAGGCGTTCGAGCCGGTCCTGATCGAAGGCAAGGCGATCCAGCTTCACCCGCTGGTCTGCACCGCCTTCAACGCGGACTTCGACGGTGACCAGATGGCCGTGCACGTCCCGCTGAGCCTTGAGGCGCAGCTTGAGGCGCGCGTGCTGATGATGTCCACCAACAACATCCTCAGCCCCGCGAATGGCAAGCCGATCATCGTGCCGTCGCAGGATATCGTGCTCGGCCTGTATTACCTGAGCCTCGAGACGCCTGAATTCCGTGCGACCCCCGACCGCAACGAATATGATGCGCAGGGTAAGGTGACGGTGGCCGGTGCGTCGTCCTTCTCCAGCGTGGGCGAGGTCGAATACGCGCTTACCACCGGTGCGGTGAAGCTGCATGACAAGATCCGTGCGCGCATCGAGAACATCGACGCCGACGGCAACGTCACGCGCGAAACCGTCGTCACCACGCCGGGCCGCATGCTGGTCGCGCAGATCCTGCCGCGCAGCGCCGCGCTGCCGTTCTCGCTGATTAACAAGCAGTTGACCAAGAAGACGGTGTCCGACGTCATCGACGCGGTCTATCGCCATTGTGGCCAGAAAGAGTGCGTGATCTTCTGTGACCGCCTGATGGGGCTTGGCTTCAAGCACGCGGCGAAGGCCGGTATTTCCTTCGGCAAGGACGACATGATCGTGCCGAAGGAGAAGAAGGAACTCGTCGAGCATACCGCCAACGAGGTCAAGGAGTTCGAGCAGCAGTACCAGGACGGCCTGATCACCGCGGGCGAGCGCTACAACAAGGTGGTTGACGCCTGGTCGCGCTGCACGGACGAGGTGCAGGCCGCGATGATGAAGGAGATCTCCAAGCAGGAGATCGGCAAGCCCACCAACTCGGTGTGGATGATGAGCCACTCCGGTGCCCGTGGGTCGCCAGCGCAGATGAAGCAGCTTGCCGGCATGCGTGGCCTGATGGCCAAGCCGTCGGGCGAGATCATCGAGCAGCCGATCATCGCCAACTTCAAGGAAGGTCTGTCGGTTCTCGATTACTTCACCTCCAGCCATGGCGCGCGCAAGGGCCTGGCCGATACGGCGCTGAAGACCGCGAACTCCGGTTACCTGACGCGCCGCCTGGTCGATGTGGCGCAGGACTGCATCATCGTCGAGGACGACTGCGGCACGGAACGCGGCCTGACGGTGCGTGCGGTCATGGACGGGGGTGAGGTCGTCGCTTCGCTGTCCGAGCGTATGCTGGGCCGCACGCTGGCCGCCGATGTGCTGGATCCCGCATCGGGTGAGGTGCTGTTCAAGCGCAACACCCTGATCGAGGAAGCGCAGGCGGAACAGATCGAGAAGGCCGGGGTGGAAAGCATCCTGATCCGTTCGGTCCTGACCTGTGACAGCCGTGTGGGCGTCTGCGGCCACTGCTATGGCCGTGACCTTGCACGCGGCACGCCGGTCAATATCGGTGAGGCCGTGGGCGTCATCGCCGCCCAGTCCATTGGTGAGCCGGGCACTCAGTTGACGATGCGCACCTTCCATATCGGTGGTGCGGCGCAGCGTGGCGCGGAACAGTCGATGGTCGAGGCGTCGCGTGACGGTAAGGTGACGATCCGCAACCGCAACGTGGTGCAGAACAGCCAGAACGTGCCCATCGTCATGTCGCGTAACTGCGAAATCCTGCTGACGGATGACAAGGGGACGGAGCGTGCGCGCTATCGCGTGCCCTATGGTGCGCGCCTGCTGATCGAGGATGGGGTCGAGGTCACCCGTGGCCAGAAGCTGGCCGAGTGGGATCCGTACACCCTGCCGATCATCACGGAACAGGCGGGCACGGTCGAATATCTCGACCTGATCGACTCCATCACGCTGGTCGAGCGTATGGATGAGGTCACCGGCCTGACGTCGAAGGTCGTCGTTGACTACAAGCAGGCCTCCAAGGGTGTTGACCTGCGGCCGCGCCTGCAGCTCAAGGACGCCAAGGGTGACGTGGTCAAGCTGGCGAACGGCAACGACGCGCGCTACTTCCTGTCACCTGACTCGCTGCTGTCGGTTGAAAACGGCGCGCATGTGAATGCGGGTGACGTGCTGGCGCGCATCCCGCGCGAAGGTTCGAAGACGCGTGACATTACCGGTGGTCTGCCGCGCGTGGCCGAACTGTTCGAGGCACGGCGTCCGAAGGATCACGCGATCATTTCCGAGACCGAGGGCCGTGTCGAATTCGGCAAGGACTACAAGTCGAAGCGTCGTGTCATCGTCAAGAACGACGAGACGGGCGAGGAAACCGATTACCTGATCCCCAAGGGCAAGCACGTCTCGGTTCAGGAAGGCGACTTCGTGCAGGTTGGCGATCCGCTGGTCGATGGTCCGCGCGTGCCGCATGACATCCTGAAGGTTCTTGGGGTCGAGGCGCTGTCCGACTACCTCGTGAATGAAATCCAGGACGTCTATCGACTGCAGGGCGTGAAGATCAACGACAAGCACATCGAGGTGATCGTCCGCCAGATGCTGCAGAAGGTCGAGATCCTCGAACCGGGCGACACGACCTACCTGATTGGGGAAACGGTGGACCGGATCGAATACGAGACCGAGAACACCAAGCGCCTGAACATGGGCGAGCGTCCGGCCGTGGCCATGCCCGTGCTTCAGGGCATCACCAAGGCCTCGCTGCAGACGCAGTCGTTCATCTCCGCCGCGTCCTTCCAGGAGACGACGCGCGTCCTGACCGAAGCCGCCACGGCGGGCAAGAAGGACACGCTCAATGGCCTGAAGGAAAACGTGATCGTCGGGCGCCTGATCCCGGCGGGCACGGGCAGCGTGATGAACAAGCTGCGTGCGGTGGCGGCCGGTCAGGACCGTCAGCGCCTGGCACAGGCGAAGCCTGCGGTGGCCACGACGAAGGCTGCCGAGTAACGGATACCGGCCGATGGGTGGGCGCGCTGCTGTGTCCCGCCCGTCGGCCAATGCTGCATCGGGGTTCGCCCACGGGTGGATTCCGATTCGGGACTCGGCGCATGAACCGCCGAATCATCCCGTTTCATATTTTAATGGGGTGTTTTGACGCCTCATGCGGAATGGTCATGCCGCATGCATGTCCGAATCCTGAGCAAAGGCTTGACTTCAAGCCATTCTCTTCGTAGGTTCCGCGCCCTCGGCTAGCCCTGTCTGAATGACGTCGTTGGCCGTCGAATGCAGCATGCTCGCATGCGGTACCGCCTCCCGGGAATCGGGCGGCCCAGGCCGGATGCATATATGATGCCCGACCGAATGATCTTCATTCGTTGGGGTTTTGTTGTGAACGACAGTCGGCAACCGGACTATGGGGTTGGCCGGCCGAAATTTGTAAGGATCGGGAAAGGCGTATGCCGACCATCAACCAGTTGATCGCGAAAGGCCGCGAGCCCGCAGCCAAACGCAACAAGGTACCTGCCCTGCAGGGATGTCCGCAGAAGCGTGGCGTTTGTACTCGTGTTTACACAACCACACCGAAGAAGCCGAACTCGGCTCTGCGTAAGGTTGCGAAGGTGCGCCTGACGAACGGTTATGAGGTTGTGAGCTATATTCCGGGTGAAGGCCACAACCTTCAGGAACATAGTGTCGTCCTGATCCGCGGCGGTCGCGTCAAGGATCTTCCTGGCGTGCGATATCACATTCTGCGCGGCGTTCTGGATACCCAGGGTATCGCCAAGCGTCGTCAGCGTCGCTCGCTCTATGGCGCGAAGCGTCCTAAGTAAAAGGAATACCAGGCATGAGTCGCCGTCATCGCGCTGTTAAGCGCGAGATTCTTCCCGATCCGAAATTTGGTGATGTCGTCATCACGCGTTTCATGAACGCCCTGATGTACGACGGCAAGAAGTCCACCGCCGAAGGGATCGTCTATGGCGCCCTTGAGGTGCTGCGTCGCCGCGGTGGTGCTGCTGCTGATCCGGTCGTGCTGTTCCACGGCGCGCTGGACAATGTGAAGCCCGCCGTCGAGGTGCGTTCGCGCCGCGTTGGTGGTGCGACCTACCAGGTTCCGGTCGAAGTCCGGGCCGAGCGTCGTCAGGCGCTTGCGATCCGCTGGCTCATCGACGCGTCGCGCAAGCGCGGCGAAAACACGATGCAGGAACGCCTGTCGAACGAGCTTCTGGACGCGGTCAACAACCGTGGCGCCGCCGTCAAGAAGCGCGAAGACACGCATCGCATGGCGGAAGCCAACAAGGCGTTCAGTCATTACCGCTGGTAAAGGGCGTCAGGTCGGTATATTCACCGGCTCGGCTTCCGACACGGAACTTTCTAACCCGACTTTCGGCATGAGGCCGAAGTAACGGAGAAAACGATGGCAAAGGCTAAATTTGAGCGGAATAAGCCGCACTGCAACATCGGCACGATTGGTCACGTCGATCACGGCAAGACCTCGCTGACCGCTGCTATCACCAAGACGCTTGCCAAGGCTGGTGGTGCGGAGTTCAAGGCTTACGACATGATCGACGCGGCGCCGGAAGAGCGCGCCCGTGGTATCACGATCTCCACTGCTCACGTCGAATACGAAACGGCGAAGCGTCACTATGCGCACGTCGACTGCCCCGGCCACGCCGACTACGTGAAGAACATGATCACGGGTGCGGCGCAGATGGACGGCGCGATCCTGGTTGTGTCGGCCGCTGACGGCCCGATGCCCCAGACGCGTGAGCACATCCTGCTGGCCCGTCAGGTTGGCGTTCCGGCCCTGGTCGTCTTCCTGAACAAGGTTGACCAGGTTGACGATCCGGAACTGCTGGAACTGGTGGAAATGGAAGTTCGTGAACTTCTGTCCGCCTATCAGTTCCCCGGCGACGATATCCCCATCATCAAGGGTTCGGCCCTGGTGACGCTGGAAGATGGTGATCCGGAAGTCGGCGAAAACCGCGTCATGGATCTCATGAACGCCGTTGACGAATACATCCCGCAGCCGGAGCGTCCGATCGACCGTCCGTTCCTGATGCCGATCGAAGACGTGTTCTCGATCTCCGGTCGTGGCACCGTGGTGACGGGCCGTGTCGAGCGTGGCGCCGTGAACGTTGGTGACGAAATCGAAATCGTTGGTCTGCGTCCGACGCAGAAGACGACGGTGACGGGCGTCGAAATGTTCCGCAAGCTGCTGGATCGCGGCGAAGCCGGCGACAACATCGGCGCGCTGCTGCGTGGCACGAAGCGCGAAGACGTGGAGCGTGGTCAGGTCCTGGCGAAGCCGGGTTCCATCACCCCGCACACGAAGTTCAAGGCGGAAGCCTACATCCTGACGAAGGAAGAGGGTGGCCGTCACACGCCGTTCTTCACCAACTATCGTCCGCAGTTCTATTTCCGCACGACCGACGTCACCGGCGTCGTTCACCTGCCGGAAGGCACGGAAATGGTCATGCCTGGCGATAACGTCGCCATGGATGTCGAACTGATTGCCCCGATCGCCATGGATGAAGGCCTGCGCTTCGCTATCCGCGAAGGTGGCCGTACGGTCGGTGCAGGCGTGGTCGCTTCGATCACTGCGTGATTGTAAGTAACTGAAGTGATGATGTCCCCGGCCGGAGCGATCTGGCCGGGGATATCATTGGCGGATCGGGTTCCCCCGAACCAGTTAAAGTTGGACTGAAACAGAAAGATGGACAACCAGAACATCCGCATTCGCCTGAAGGCGTACGATCATCGGGTGCTCGATAACAGCACAAAAGAGATCGTCAATACGGCGAAGCGTACGGGTGCGCGGGTTCGGGGTCCTATCCCGCTGCCGACGCATATCGAACGGTTCACTGTCAACCGTTCTCCCCATGTGGACAAGAAAAGCCGCGAGCAGTTCGAAATTCGGACCCATCGCCGGCTGCTCGACATTGTCGAGCCGACCCCGCAGACCGTGGACGCTCTCATGAAACTCGACCTCGCCGCTGGCGTGGATGTCGAGATTAAACTCTAAGGTCCAGACGATGCGCACCGGATTGATCGCAAAGAAGCTGGGTATGACCCGGCTGTTCAAGGAAGACGGCACACATGTGCCGGTGACTGTCCTGCAGGTGGATGACCTGCAGGTGGTTGATGTCCGCACCAAGGAACGTGACGGCTACTCCGCCGTCCAGCTTGGGTCGGGCAAGGCCAAGGTCAAGAATGTAACGAAGCCGTGCCGTGGCCATTTCGCCAAGGCGAAGGTTGAGCCGAAGAGGAAGCTGGTTGAATTCCGGGTGGCCGATGATGCCGTTCTGGAAGTCGGCGCCACGCTGTCCGCCGCTCACTTCGTCGTCGGGCAGAAAGTGGATGTGACCGGCACCAGCAAGGGTAAAGGTTTTGCCGGCGCGATGAAGCGCTGGAACTTTGCCGGTCTCGAAGCCTCGCATGGTGTCTCGATCAGTCACCGTTCGCACGGATCGACGGGTAACCGTCAGGATCCGGGCAAGGTCTTCAAGAACAAGAAAATGGCCGGACATCTCGGTTCGGAACGCGTGACCACCCTGAATCTGGAAGTGGCCGCCGTCGATGCCGAGAAGAATCTGCTGATGATCTGCGGCTCCGTCCCGGGCGGCAAGAATGAGCTGATTCTGGTTCGTGATGCGATCAAGAAGCCCCGTCATGCCGAGGTGCCGTATCCGGCCGCCCTGGCCCAGGTAGCGGGCTGAGGATAGAGGGCAATGGATTACGAGATCAAAACCCTCGAGAACGGAAGCGCCGGTACGGCAACGCTTCCCGACGAGATTTTCAAGGTTGAGCCGCGCGCCGACATCATGGCCCGCGTCGTTCACTGGCAGCTGGCAAAGCGCCGTGCGGGCACGCACAAGGTCAAGGGCATGGGGGAAATCTCCGGCACGACCAAGAAGCCCTATCGGCAGAAGGGCACCGGTAGCGCCCGTCAGGGTTCGCTGCGTTCGCCGCAGTACCGCACCGGTGGCGTGGTTCATGGTCCGGTCGTGCGCGACCATGGCTATGACCTGCCCAAGAAGGTGCGCCGTCTGGGCCTGATTTCCGCGCTGTCGCAGAAGGCTGCCGAAGGCAAGCTGGTGGTGCTTGACGCCGCGACCGCCTCGGGCAAGTCGTCCGACCTGGCGAAGAAGCTGAAGGTGCTTGGCTGGAAGTCGGCGCTGATCGTGGACGCCGCGGTCGAGGAAAACTTCGGTCGTGCGGCACGCAACCTGCCGAAGATCGACATCCTCCCGACCATCGGTGCGAATGTCTATGATATCCTCAACCATGAGGTGCTGGCCATCACGCGCGCCGGGCTTGAGGGTCTGAAGGAGCGTCTGGCATGACCAACATCCTCGCACTGCGCAAGAAGGCGGAACGTATGTCGCGCGAAGCGATGTACGACATCATCCGCGCGCCGCTGATCACGGAAAAGGCGACTGCCCTGTCCGAAAAGAACCAGGTCGGGTTCAAGGTCGCGTCCGGCGCGTCGAAGTTCGAGATCAAGGTCGCGGTGGAAACACTGTTCGGCGTCAAGGTCCTTGGTGTGAACACCCTTGTCCAGAAGGGCAAGGCGAAGCGCTTCAAGGGACGTCCCGGCCAGCGGTCTGATGTGAAGAAGGCGTTCGTGCAGCTTGCTGATGGTCAGTCCATTGACCTGACCGCCAAGCTGTCCTGACGCGGGGTGACAAGAAATGGCATTGAAGCACTTTAACCCGGTTACCCCCAGCCTGCGCGGAACGGTCCTGATCGACCGCAAGGAGCTTTGGAAGGGCAAGCCCGTCAAGGGGCTGACCGAGGGCAAGAACAAGAGCGGCGGTCGTAACAACCACGGCCGCACCACCTCGCGTTTCATCGGTGGTGGTCACAAGCAGTCCTACCGCTATGTCGATTTCAAGCGTCGCAAGTTCGACGTCGTCGGCACGGTGGAGCGTCTGGAATATGACCCCAACCGCACGGCCTTCATCGCGCTGGTGAAGTATGCTGACGGTGAACTCGCCTACATCATCGCGCCGCAGCGCCTGCAGGCGGGTGACCAGGTGGTGTCCGGCCTGCGCGCCGACATCAAGCCGGGCAACGCGATGCCGCTGTCGGCGGTGCCGGTGGGGACGATCATCCACAACATCGAGCTCAAGGCCGGTGCTGGCGGCAAGATCGCCCGTTCGGCTGGCACCTACGCACAGCTGGTCGGCAAGGACATGGGCTATGCCCAGATCAAGCTGCAGTCCGGTGAACTGCGTGTCGTGCGCGCCGAATGCATGGCGACGATCGGTGCGGTGTCCAACCCGGACAACATGAACCAGCACATGGGCAAGGCAGGTCGTGCCCGCTGGCTCGGCCGTCGTCCGCACAACCGTGGCGTTGTCATGAACCCGGTCGACCATCCGCATGGTGGTGGTGAAGGCCGGACTTCGGGCGGACGTCATCCGGTTACGCCGTGGGGCAAGCCGACAAAGGGTTACAAGACCAGGGTCAACAAGCGTACGGACAGTCTGATTATCCGTCGCCGGAAGACCGGCAAGTAAGGGGCATACAAGATGGCACGTTCCGTCTGGAAGGGCCCGTTCGTGGACGGGTATCTACTGAACAAAGCCGATGCGTCGCGCGCATCGGGCCGTAACGAAGTGATCAAGATCTGGTCGCGTCGCTCAACCATTCTGCCGCAGTTCGTGGGACTGACGTTTGGCGTCTATAACGGGCACAAGTTCCTGCCCGTGCAGGTGACCGAGAACATGGTGGGGCACAAGTTCGGTGAATTTTCGCCGACCCGCACCTTCACGGGTCATTCCTCGGACAAGAAAGCGAAGCGGGGCTGATCATGAGCAAGCCTAAGCATCCGCGCACGCTCGCGGAAACCGAAGCGCAGGCCACCACGCGGAATATCCGCATCAGCCCGCGTAAACTGAACCTTGTTGCGGGTCTGATCCGCAACAAGCCTGCCGCACAGGCCGTCGCGACGCTGACGTTCTCCAAGCGCCGCATCGCACAGCAGGTCAAGAAGACGCTGGAAAGCGCCATCGCGAACGCCGAAAACAACCATCAGCTGGACGTTGACCAGCTGGTGGTGGCGCGCGCGGAAGTTGGCAAGTCGATCGTCATGCGCCGCTTCCATGCCCGCGGGCGTGGCCGTTCGGCCCGTATCGAAAAGTTTTTCAGCCATCTGACGATCATCGTGGCGGAGCGTCAGCCCGAGGCAGAAGCGGCAACCGGAAAGAAGGCGGCCTGATCCATGGGACATAAAGTCAATCCGATCGGGCTGCGGCTCGGCATCAACCGCACCTGGGACAGCCGCTGGTATGCGGACGCCGATTATGCCCGTCTGCTGCATGATGACCTGAAGCTGCGTTCCTACCTGCGTCGCAAGCTGTCGGGTGCCGGCGTGTCGCGCGTCGTGATCGAACGTCCGGCCAAGAAGCCGCGCGTGACGATCTATGCCGCGCGTCCGGGCGTCGTGATCGGCAAGAAGGGCCAGGACATCGACGTGCTGCGCAAGGATCTGACCCGCATGGCGAAGACCGACGTTGCGCTGAACATTGTCGAGATCCGCAAGCCGGAAATCGATGCGACGCTGGTGGCTGACAACATCGCCCAGCAGCTCGAACGCCGCGTGGCCTTCCGTCGTGCCATGAAGCGCGCCGTGCAGTCCGCCATGCGTCTTGGCGCGCAGGGGATCCGGATCAACTGCTCCGGCCGTCTGGGTGGCGCTGAAATCGCGCGTGTCGAATGGTATCGCGAAGGCCGCGTGCCGCTGCATACGCTGCGTGCCGATATCGATTACGGTGTGGCGACGGCAAAGACGACCTATGGCACCTGTGGTGTGAAGGTCTGGATCTTCAAGGGCGAGATTCTTGCCCATGATCCGTTGGCGCAGGATCGTCGCGCCGCCGAGCAGGCCCCGCAGCGCTGATCTGCGGGGAATAGGGAACAGAGTGCGCCAGGCGGCGCTGAGGATTTGAAAAAATGCTTTCTCCCAAGCGGACAAAGTTCCGCAAGGCCCACAAGGGCCGCATCCACGGACTGGCGAAAGGGGGGACGACCCTGAACTTTGGGGCTTTCGGCCTCAAGGCCCTGCAGCCGGAACGGATTACCGCCCGCCAGATCGAAGCGGCCCGTCGGGCCATCACCCGCGCCATGAAACGTGCGGGTCGCGTGTGGATTCGGATTTTTCCTGACCTTCCGGTCTCGACAAAGCCCGCAGAAGTGCGTATGGGCTCCGGCAAGGGGTCGCCTGAATACTGGGTGGCCCGTGTGAAGCCGGGTCGTATCCTGTTCGAGATCGAAGGCGTGTCGCCGGAAGTCGCGCGTGAAGCGCTGGCTCTTGGCGCGGCAAAGCTGCCGATCAAGACGAAGTTTGTGACCCGTATTGGAGACGCGTGAGATGGCAAAGGCAACCAAGCCGGCCGATCTGCGTGCCAAGACTGTTGAAGAACTGGATACGCTTCTCATCGATCTGAAGCGCGAGCAGTTCAATCTTCGGTTCCAGCATGCAACCGGCCAGACCGAAGGGCAGTCGCGTATGCGTGCGGTGCGTCGCGAGATTGCCCGCGTCAAGACGATTGCGTCTGAGGCGTTGAAGAAGATCGCTGCCGGCACTACGCCGGCAGTCAAGTCCTGAAGGGAGACGGGCGATGCCAAGGCGCGTCCTGACCGGACGGGTGACCAGCGACAAGATGGACAAGACGGTGACCGTCCTTGTCGATCGTCGCGTCATCCATCCGCTGTACAAGAAGTTCATCCGTCGCTCGAAGAAGTATGCGGCGCATGACCAGCTGAATGAATGCAAGATCGGGGATACGGTGCGCATCGAAGAATGCCGCCCCATTTCCCGGCGCAAGACCTGGACCGTCGTGGTTCGCAATGGCGCCCCCCTCGCGGCTGCCCCTGCGACCGAGGCCCAGTCTGGCGCACAGGCGTAAAGAAGGGCATAGAGCATGATCCATCCCGAGACCAACCTTGACGTCGCCGACAATTCCGGCGCGCGTCAGGTGCAGTGCATCAAGGTGCTGGGCGGTTCCAAGCGGAAGTCCGCCTCGGTCGGCGACGTGATTGTCGTGTCCGTCAAGGAAGCGATTCCCCGCGGCAAGGTCAAGAAGGGTGATGTGCACCAGGCGGTGATCGTCCGCACGTCCTATCCCGTGCGTCGTCCCGATGGCAGCGCCATCCGCTTTGACCGCAATGCCGCCGTGCTGATCAACAAGCAGCAGGAACCGATCGGAACCCGTATCTTTGGCCCGGTCGTGCGTGAACTGCGTGCGCGCAAGTTCATGAAGATCATTTCGCTGGCGCCGGAGGTGCTGTAATGGCCGCACGTATCAAGAAGGGCGACCAGGTCCTGGTCATCACCGGTTCGTCGCGCGGTACGCGCGGTGAGGTCGTGACCGTGCTGCCCGCCGCCGAAAAGGCCATCGTGCGCGGTGTCGCGATCGCGAAGCGCCATACCCGCCCCAGCCGCATGGGTGAGCAGGGAGGCATCATCGAGAAGGAGATGCCGGTTCACCTGTCCAACCTGAAGCTGATCGATCCCAAGAGTGGCGATCCGACGCGCGTCGGCTATCGCATTCTGGAAAACGGTCGCAAGGTTCGCGTCGCCAAGGCGACCGGCGAAGTCATCGAAGGCTGAGGAGGCGGGGATGTCAGAAGCTAACGTAACCCGCTCGGTGCCGCGTCTGCAGAAGCGTTACAATGACGAACTGCGCGCGAAACTGCGCGAGGAGTTCGGCTACAAGAATGTGATGCAGGTTCCGGCGCTTGAGAAGATCGTTCTCAACATGGGTGTCGGCGAAGCCGCAGGCGACCAGAAGAAGCTGGATGCCGCGTACCAGGAAATGACCCTGATCGCGGGTCAGAAGCCGGTCAAGACGGTTGCCAAGAAGGCGATCGCGGGCTTCAAGATCCGTGAAGGTCTGCCGATCGGGTGCAAGGTCACGCTGCGCCGTGCGCAGATGTATGAGTTCCTTGACCGTCTGGTGACGATCGCCCTGCCGCGTGTCCGCGATTTCCGCGGCCTGCCGGCGAACAAGGGGTTCGACGGGCATGGCAACTTTGCCATGGGCCTGAAGGAACAGATCGTCTTCCCGGAAATCGAGTACGACAAGGTCGACGATATTCGCGGCATGGACATCATCTTCGTCACGAGCGCGAAGACCGATGCTGAAGCCAAGGCTCTTCTGAAGGCATTCGATCTGCCCTTCGCAGCATAAAAGTTGCGAGAGGGGCTTTCACTGGAAGCCCGGAAGACCTAAGACACACGTAGTTTGGAAAACCGTTGGGAATGGCCCGACAGGTTCCGGAGGATAAAACAAGGCATGGCCAAGATTTCCGCCGTAAACCGGAATGTCAAGCGTGAGCGCATGGCAGCACGGGACAAGGCAAAGCGGACTGCATTGAAAAACATCATCATGGACCGCTCTCTGCCGGTCGAGGATCGTTTTGATGCATCGCTGAAGCTTGCTGAACTTCCGCGGAACGGATCGCGCGTGCGCGTCCGCCTGCGGTGCAAGTTGACGGGGCGTCCCCGCGCCAATTACAGAAAGTTCGAACTCTGCCGTATCGCCCTGCGCGACCTGGCCTCCAATGGTCAGATCCCGGGTATGGTCAAATCGAGCTGGTAAGGGCAGGGAACGATGTCACTTTCTGATCCTTTGGGTGATCTCCTCACCCGGATCCGCAATGCCCAGCGTGCGCGTCACGCGGCATGCGTCGCACCGGCGTCAAAGCTGCGTGCAAACGTACTCGAGGCGCTGCGCCGCGAGGGATACATCCGTGGTTTTTCCAAGGAAGAACTGCGCAAGGGTGTCGCCCAGCTGCGTATCGAGCTGAAGTATCTTGATGGCGAGCCCGTGATCAAGGAAATCCACCGCGTCTCCAAGCCGGGACGTCGCGTGTATTCCAAGATCAAGGAACTGCCGCGTGTGTATGCCGGGCTGGGCGTGTCGATCCTGTCGACCCCGCGTGGCGTGCTGTCGGATGGGGAAGCCCGCGCTGCCAATGTCGGCGGCGAAGTTCTCTGCCGCGTATTCTAAGGAGGGATGAATGTCGAGAGTTGGCAAATATCCCGTCGAGATTACGTCGGGAGTTCAGGTTTCCATCGCTGATGGTGTGCTGACGGCCAAGGGCAAGCTCGGTGAGCTGAAGCTGCCCCTGTCGCATCACATCGAAGCTGAAGTCGCGGACGGCAAGGTTTCGGTCAAGCCGGTCGGCACACAGGCGCAGGCCCGCATGATGTGGGGCACGACGCGTTCGCTGATCGCCAGCATGGTCAAGGGAGTGTCCGAAGGGTTCTCCAAGACGCTGGAAATCAGTGGCACGGGTTACCGCGCTGCGGTTCAGGGCAAGAACCTTGTCATGAACCTCGGGTATTCGCACGATATCGTGTATGAGATCCCGGCCGGTATCAAGATCACGACCCCGCGTCCGACCGCTGTGACCGTCGAGGGCATCGACAAGCAGCGCGTTGGCCAGGTTGCGCTTGATATCCGCAGCTTCCGCAAGCCCGAGCCCTACAAGGGCAAAGGTGTCCGTTATGAAACGGAGACCATCCGTCGCAAGGAAGGTAAGAAGAAATAATGAGCGCGCAGCAGGATCTGCGGGAGCGGCGTCGTCAGCGTCTTCGCTTCCAGCTTCGCCGCAAGAGTGGCGGACGGCCGCGCCTTTCGGTGTTCCGGTCGGGCAAGAATATTTACGCGCAGGTGATCGACGATGTCGCCGGCCGCACACTGGCCGCAGCGTCTTCCATCGAGAAGGATCTGCGTACCTCGCTCAAGAGCGGTGCGGACGTGGCAGCGGCTGGCGCCGTTGGCAAGCTACTTGCCGAACGCGCGGTTGCGGCGGGTGTGTCGAAGGTCGTGTTCGATCGCGGCTCGTATCTGTATCATGGGCGTATCAAAGCCCTGGCGGAGGCTGCCCGTGAGGGCGGTCTCTCGTTCTGACGAAAGGGTCACGCACAATGGCACGTGAACCGAGAGAAGGCGGCCGGGGCGGCCGCGATCGTGATCGCGAAGGCGATGATCTCGTTGACAAGCTGGTCACGATCAATCGTGTTGCGAAGGTGGTCAAGGGCGGTCGTCGCTTCGCTTTCGCCGCACTGGTTGTCGTCGGTGACCAGAAGGGGCGCGTAGGATTCGGCGCGGGCAAGGCCCGTGAAGTTCCCGAGGCGATCCGCAAGGCGACCGACCGCGCCAAGCGCGCGATGATCCGCGTCCCCATGAAGGAAGGGCGTACCCTTCATCATGACGTGGCGGGTCATTTCGGCGCCGGCAAGGTGGTGCTGCGTTCGGCTGACGCCGGCACAGGCATCATCGCGGGCGGTCCGATGCGCGCAGTGTTCGAAAGCCTGGGCATCAATGATGTCGTGGCCAAGTCGCTGGGCACCCGGAACCCGCACAACATGGTCAAGGCGACCTTTGCTGCCCTGGAACGCTGCGCAAGCCCGCGTTCGGTTGCAAACCGCCGTGGCAAGAAGGTTTCCGATATCCTTGGTCGCCGTGAGGTGACTGCATCGGCGGAGGCTGCTGCAGATGTCTGAGGCAAAGGGAACCATCAAGGTCACCCAGATCCAGTCTGGCAACGGGCGCAAGCCGGGTCAGCAGGCTACGCTGATCGGTCTGGGACTGAACAAGATCGGCCGTACGCGTGAATTGGAGGATACTCCTTCGGTCCGCGGCATGGTGCGCAAGGTCGCCCACCTTGTGAAGGTGGAGAATTGAGATGAATCTCAACGAACTTCGCGATAACGAAGGTGCCCGCTACCGCAAGAAGCGTCTGGGGCGTGGCATCGGGTCCGGCAAGGGCAAGACTTCCGGGAAGGGCGTCAAGGGTCAGAAGGCCCGTTCCGGCGTCTCCCTGAATGGCTTTGAAGGTGGTCAGCTTCCGCTGTACCGTCGCCTGCCCAAGCGTGGATTCAAGAACATCTTCCGCAAGGAATTTGCCATCCTGAATCTCGGCGTGCTGGACAAGGCGATCGAAGCCGGCAAGATCGATGCCAAGGCTCCGGTGACCGAGGATGTCCTGCGCAAGGCGGGACTGGTGACGGAAACGGGTGTGGCGGGTGTCCGCCTGCTGGGCAACGGTGAACTTCATCATGGCGTGACCATTGAAGTTTCCGGTGCTTCCGCCGGTGCCATTGCCGCGGTCGAGAAGGCCGGCGGCAAGGTGCAGGTCAAGGAAAAGGCCGCCAAGGCGGTTGCTGCTCCTGCGAAATGACTGGATGGGGGACTGTTCCATCTCCCCCACGCCAGAATAATGAAAGCGATGCGTCTTGCACTGTGCAGGCGCATCGCTTTATTATTTTAAACAGGTTTTTATCATGACAGCGTCCCGCTTTATGTGGTGACGCTGTTCTTGTGAAAGGATGGGCGCATGGCCTCCGCGGCCGAACAGCTGGCTGCCAATCTGAATTTCAATTCTTTTGCCAACGCAACGGAATTGAAAAAGCGCATCTGGTTCACACTGGGCGCGCTGATCGTTTATCGGATTGGCACCTATATTCCGGTTCCTGGCGTCGATGCGACGGTCATGGGGCAACTGCTGGCCCGGCATCAGGGTGGTATTCTGGGCATGTTCGACATGTTTACGGGTGGTGCGCTTGGGCGCATGACCGTGTTTGCGCTGAACATCATGCCCTACATCAGTGCATCCATCATCGTGCAGCTGATGTCGGCAGCAATTCCGTCTCTTGAGGCCCTCAAGAAAGAGGGAGAGGGCGGACGCCGCAAGCTGAATGAATATACGCGCTATCTGACGGTCGCCATTGCGCTGTTCCAGGCGTATGGAATCGCCATCGGGCTGGAGAACATGCATACCGAGGCCGGATCGGCCGTCATCTCGCCGGGCATGTTCTTCATCGTCTCGTGCGTGCTGACGCTGGTGGGCGGCACGATGTTCCTGATGTGGCTGGGTGAACAGATCACGTCGCGCGGGGTGGGGAACGGAATTTCCCTCATCATCTTCGCGGGTATCGTCGCCAACCTGCCCAATGCGCTGGCAAGCCTGTTCCAGCTTGGCTACACGGGTGCTCTTTCGCCTTTCTTCGTGCTGGTGTTCCTGGTCCTTGCAGCCATTACGATCGCGTTCATCGTGTTCATGGAACTGGCGCAGCGACGGGTGGTGATCCAGTATCCCAAGCGTCAGGTGGGGCAGCGGATGTTTGGTGGCGACTCCACGCATATGCCGCTGAAGGTGAATACCGCGGGTTCGATTCCGCCGATTTTTGCCTCTTCCGTGCTGCTGATTCCCGTGACCATCGCAGGCTTCATGAACAACAGTTCCCTTCCGGGGTGGCTGTCGTTCCTGGGGCAGTCGCTGGGGCAGGGGCAGCCGCTCTACATGCTGTTCTATGCCGCGATGATCGTGTTCTTCTCCTATTTCTATGCGGCAGTGACCTTCAACCCGCAGGAAACGGCGGAGAACCTGCGCAAGCAGGGGGGCTTTGTCCCCGGCATCCGTCCGGGCGCGAATACGGCGGTCTTCTTTGACCGGATCCTGACGCGCATCACGACAATCGGGGCGATGTATCTGGTGGCCGTGTGTCTGCTGCCGCAGATCCTCATCAGTCACTATAACGTGCCGTTCTATTTCGGCGGGACGAGCCTCATCATCATCGTGACGGTGACAATTGATACGGTGACACAGATCCAGTCCCATCTCGTGGCGCACCAGTATCAGGGACTCATGCGCAAGGCGCGTGGCAGGAAGGGTAAATTCCGGTGAACATCATTTTTCTTGGGCCGCCGGGCGCGGGAAAGGGCACGCAGTCAAAGCTGCTGGAGGCCCATTATGGAATCGCACAGATTTCAACGGGCGACATGCTGCGTGCGGAAGTCGCGGCAGGCAGTCCGCTGGGCCAGAAGGTGAAAAGCATCATGGCGTCGGGGCAACTGGTCCCCGATGACCTGATCATCTCCCTGATCGAAGCGCGGATCGACCGCCCTGACTGCGCCAAGGGATTTATCCTCGACGGTTTTCCCCGGACCCGGGCGCAGGCCGAAGCCCTCGATTCCATGCTGAAGAAGACTGGCCGTCACATTGACCTGGTTCTTCTGCTTGATGTGGATGAAGATGCGCTGGCTGACCGGATCGCAGGACGTTTCACCTGCGCCAAGTGTGGCGAGGGCTATAACGACCTGTACAAGCGTCCCAAGGTCGAAGGCACATGCGATGTCTGTGGCGGGCACGAATTCGTGCGCCGTGAGGATGATCGCAGGGAAACCGTGGCCGCGCGGCTGAAGGCCTACCGTGAGCAGACTGCACCGATCCTGCCTTATTATGAGGAGCAGGGGCGCCTGTGCCGGATTGACGGCATGGCGGATATCGACGATGTGACGAAGCAGGTCTTTGCCGCTGTCGATGCTATCACGAAAAAGTGATGCAGAATAATTGACTTGGATGGGCTGGCGGGTATATTCCGCGCCCTCAAGGTATGAGTGCCGCGTGAGTCGTTGACCGGCCGCGCGGTGCTGGTATGACCAACTGGAATTGATGATGGGGTTGGCCGGCGTCTGTCCGGTATGTTCACGACGCTGCGGGGTGTAACCCGGTGGCGTGAAGCAGCCCTGCCGAAATGTTAGTGCCCGTCGTGGACGGGCGGACGAGGAGTAAGTGGCGTGGCGCGTATTGCCGGCGTGAACATCCCAACGAACAAGCGGGTAACGATTGCCCTGCGTTATATCTATGGTATCGGGGCGACGAAGGCCCAGACGATCTGCGACAAGCTTTCGATCCCCGCCGAGCGTCGCGTGAACGAGCTGTCCGATGACGAGATCGTCAAGATCCGCGAACTGATCGACAACGACTATCGCGTCGAAGGCGACCTGCGTCGTGAAGTCGCGATGAACATCAAGCGCCTGATGGACCTTGGCTGCTATCGCGGTCTCCGCCATCGTCGCGGCCTGCCGGTTCATGGCCAGCGGACACATACCAACGCCCGTACCCGCAAGGGCAAGGCTGTTGCGATCGCAGGCAAGAAGAAGGCGGCCCGCTAAACCGGGCACCCTGACATGCATGGACCGGACCTGCCTCGCGCGGGTGGTCGCGGCCATGCCCAATGAACTGACAGGATCGAGAAGATTATGGCGAAAGCTGCGGCACCGCGTATTCGCAAGAAAGAGCGGAAGAATATCATTTCCGGGGTGGCACACGTGCTGTCCACCTTCAACAACACGATGATCACCATCTCCGATGCGCAGGGCAATGCGATTGCATGGTCTTCCGCCGGTGCGCAGGGCTTCAAGGGGTCGCGCAAGTCGACGCCTTATGCTGCCCAGGTCGCGGCCGAGGATGCTGGCCGCAAGGCACGTGAGCATGGCATGGAAACCCTCGAGATCGAGGTCTCCGGTCCGGGGTCGGGGCGTGAGAGCGCCCTGCGTGCCCTGCAGGCGGTTGGTTTCTCCATCACGGCGATCCGTGACATGACGCCGGTTCCCCACAACGGATGCCGTCCGCGCAAGCGTCGCCGCGTCTGATCCGGGAACTCGAATTCGCTTCTCCCTGTTCCGCCCCATGGCGGGGCAGGGGGATCTGATTGTCATCAGGCACCCGGTATGGGTGCCATCTGTTGTCTTGAGTGACGGCAGATCAGTCTTGAAAGGCCATTACCTTGGTCCTCCAGAAAAACTGGCAATCCCTGATCAAGCCGGAAAAACTGGAAGTCGAACCGGGGGCAGAACCGTCGCGCACGGCGACTGTCGTTGCGGAACCGCTGGAACGTGGTTTTGGCATGACGCTCGGCAATGCGATCCGTCGTGTTCTGCTGTCCTCCCTGCAGGGGGCTGCGGTTACGGCAATCCAGATTGACGGCGTTCTGCACGAGTTCTCTTCTGTTGCGGGTGTGCGCGAGGATGTCACCGACATCGTCCTGAACATCAAGCAGCTTGCCCTGCGCATGCATGGCGAAGGCCCCAAGCGCATGGTCCTGACCGCCACCGGTCCGGGCGAAGTGCGCGCAGGCCAGATCCAGACCGGCCATGATATCGAGGTGATGAACCCCGACCTCGTGATCTGCACGCTTGATGAGGGCGTGAAGTTCGGGATGGAATTCACGGTCAACATGGGCAAGGGGTATGTTCCCGCTGCGGCCAACCGGCCCGAGGATGCACCGATCGGCCTTATTCCCATCGATGCGATCTATTCCCCGGTGCGTCGCGTTTCCTACAAGGTCGAACAGACCCGCGTGGGACAGGTGACGGATTATGACCGCCTGCTGCTGACGGTGGAAACCAACGGCGCGGTGACGCCCGAAGATGCGGTGGCCCTGGCCGCGCGTATCCTTCAGGACCAGCTGCAGCTGTTCATCAACTTTGATGAGCCGCGTGCCGTCCGTACCGAGGAACCGCAGGACGACCTGCCGTTCAACCGCAACCTCCTGCGGAAGGTTGACGAGCTTGAACTGTCGGTCCGCAGTGCGAACTGCCTGAAGAACGACAACATCGTCTATATTGGCGATCTGGTTCAGAAGACAGAGCAGGAAATGCTCCGTACCCCGAATTTCGGGCGGAAGTCTCTGAACGAAATCAAGGAAGTCCTGACCGCCATGGGGCTTTCGCTGGGTATGAACGTTCCGGCATGGCCGCCGGAGAACATTGAAGATCTGGCCAAGAGGCTCGACGAGCCGTTCTGATCCTCTGAACCGGAAAGACAGGAAGACTACATCATGCGTCACGGTGTTGCTGGCCGGAAGCTCGGCGTTACCTCGTCCCATCGACAGGCCATGTTTCGGAACATGGCTGTCGCCCTGATCAAGCACGAACAGATCACGACCACCCTGCCCAAGGCAAAGGAACTGCGTCCGGTCGTCGAAAAGCTGATCACCCTCGGCAAGCGGGGCAACCTGCATGCCCGTCGGCAGGCCTTTGCGCAGCTTCGTGACGATGTGATCGTGACCAAGCTGTTCTCGGCCGTGGCTGAACGTTACAAGGCCCGCTCGGGCGGTTATACCCGCGTCCTGCGCGCCGGTATGCGCCATGGCGATGCGGCCGACATGGCCGTGATCGAACTGGTCGATCGCGACGTGACGGCCAAGGGCAAGGATAGCGGCCCGCGTCCGGCCACCGAAGCCAAGGAAGACCTGGCGGCCTGATCGCCACGGTATGTCCTGGAAAAGCCCGGCTCAGGCCGGGCTTTTTTTATGCCATGTGCGCGTAAGTACCATATTATGCGCTGTCTCAGGTTTATTTCCTGTTTCGGATCGTCTAATGAATGGCGGTATAAATTAATAACGATTAAGTTCCGGTAATTTTTCGGGAATGC
The DNA here is from genome assembly GCF_013155425.1 of Gluconacetobacter entanii. Taxonomy (NCBI): domain Bacteria; kingdom Pseudomonadati; phylum Pseudomonadota; class Alphaproteobacteria; order Acetobacterales; family Acetobacteraceae; genus Gluconacetobacter; species Gluconacetobacter entanii. Next base: position 50,041 of record NZ_JABJWD010000064.1, read on the forward strand.
GCGCGATGGCACGGTCTATATTTTCACGTTTCGGAACGTATGTTTTTGCGGCGGTCATGGCCCTGTGCACGCAGGCATATGCCGCCCCGACGGTGCGTGTGGGCTATATTCCTGTCCTGGGGTCCGCGCCGCTGTTTGTCATGGATGGTGAACACTGGCTGAAGGATGCGGGCATCGACATGCAGTTGATCCGCTTCCAGTCCGGGCCGCAGGCGATCCAGGCGCTTGCGGCGGGGAAGATCGACGCCTATGTGGCCGGTGTGCTGCCGCTGCTGCAGGCGCGGGCGCATGGTGTGAACGTCAAGGTGGTCGCCAGCGCCGCGATCGAGGAACTTCAGGTCATGGCGCGCGGTCCGCTGGCCGAAGGGCTGCCGGAAACACCGACCCAACCGATAGAGGGTGCGGCGCTGAAACAGCGGTTTGACGATTTCGCCCGCACCAGCAGTCGCAAGGCCAAGATCGGCGCGCAGCCACTGGGTTCCGTGCCGGATTCGATGCTGCGGTACTGGCTGAAGGCGCGCAACGGCCTCGACCCGGCGCAGACGGCGGATATCGTCGGCGTTGACCTTGATGCCGAACAGCAGGCGTTCCTGGCAGGGGCCGTGGATGCGGCGGTCCTGCGTGAACCGACCCTGACGCTGGTGCGCCATCGCCTGCCGCAGGCGCGCATCCTTGCCACCGGTCATGACATGATGCCGGGCCAGCCGGGATCGGTCCTCGCCATCCTGAACGAGGACGCGCCGGACCGTGCGGAATGGAAGGACAGGTTCCTTGCCGCGTTCGTGCGCGCGACCGACCTGCTGTCGCATTCACCGGACGAGGCCGTGCCCTTTGTGCGCGGTGCACTGGCGGGCGGCATGCTGCCGCAGGCCATCGTGCAGGAGTCGCTGCGTGCATCGGCCTCGCATTACGTGTCCGACCCGGCCAGCATTGTCGAGTCCGTGACCAAGCTGCAGGATTTCGAGGTCCAGAGCGGCCTTCTGCATGCGCCGCAACCCGTGGCGGACCTGTTTGACTTGGAAAGTTACCGGCGTCTGGGCAAATGAAGCCTGACAGGAAATCACTGATACGCCTTGGCCTGGGCATCGTCGGCCTTGTGGTGCTGTTTGGCGTCTGGGAGGCGTCCGTGCGTCTGGGCTGGGTGCCGGCGGGACTGCTGCCTGCGCCGTCCTCGCTGGGGCCTGCCTGGCTGGACGAGGTCCGCAATGGCGCGTGGCAGACGGCCATCCGCGACAGCCTGACGCATTACCTCCTCGGGCTTGTGATCGGGACGGTGCTGGGGGCGCTGGTGGGGCTGCTGTGCGGGGCGGTCGGGGTGCTTGATGCGCTGCTGGCCGGTGTGGTGCGCGTCCTGCGGCCCATACCGGGGCTGGCATGGGTGCCGTTCGCGATCCTGTGGTTCGGGCTGAACACCGCCGGGGCGACATTCGTCATCGCAATTTCGGTCTTCTGGATCAATTTCTATGCCGCCTATGGCGCGGTGCAGTCGATCGACCCCGACCTGTATGAGGTCGCCGCCGCATTCGGCCATGGCAGCTTCCTTGGGCGGCTGACGAAGGTGGTGCTGCCCGCGTCCGCGCCGGGCCTGCTGGCGGGACTGCGCACGGGACTGGGGCAGGCCTGGATGTCGGTCGTGGCGGCCGAACTGTTCGGCGTGCCCGGGATCGGCGCGCGCATGATGCAGGCATCCAGCCTTCTGGCGACGGACCTGGTCGTGGTCTATATGCTGACGATGGCGCTTTTGTATGCACTGACGGACATGGCGTTCATGGTGGTGCGCAGACGGCTTCTGGGCTGGCAGGGGTAGGTATATGGACATGGCAATGCCCGAGACCGGGGCGCGGACCGGGGATGCGACCGATACGACGATGGTCCGCCTGTCCAATATCGGCCTGTCCCATGACAGGGGAAAAAGCTTCATCCTGCGTGGCGTGGACCTCAGCATCGGCAAGGGGCAGTTCGTGGCCCTGCTGGGGCCGTCGGGTGTGGGGAAGTCCACCCTGCTGCGGGTCATCATGGGCCTGACCCCGCCGAGCGAGGGCACGGTCACGCTGACGGCGCCGGCATCCCCCCTTGGGCGGTCCACCGCGCTGGTGTTCCAGGACGCGAAGCTGATGCCATGGCGCACGGTGCGGCAGAATGTCGAACTGGGGCTGGAGGGGATCGGCCTGTCACGCGCCGACCGCCATGCGCGCGCGATGGCGTCGCTGGAACTGGTGGGGCTGGCGGACAAGGCCGATCGCTGGCCACGGCAACTGTCGGGGGGACAGCGCCAGCGTGTCGGCGTGGCGCGCGCGCTGACGGTGGAACCTGACCTCCTGCTGATGGATGAGCCTTTTGGCGCGCTGGATGCGATCACGCGCAGCAGCCTTCAGGAGGAACTGCTGCGGATCTGGGCGCAGACGCACAAGACGGTCCTGTTCGTCACCCATGATATTGACGAGGCCCTGATCCTTGCGGACCGGATCATCGTCCTGTCGGGGCATCCGGCCTCCGTGCGGGGGGATTTCATGGTGGGGCCACGGCCGCGTGACCGTGCCGCCCCCGCGACGCAGGCGCTGGTCGAACGGCTGAAGGCCCTGATCGCAGGCGAACCCGATCCCGGTGAACGGCCCGCGTACTGGCAGGCAGCGGAAATCTGAATCCTGCCGTCACGATGGACAGCACGCCATGTCCCCGACATGATGGGGCATACATGGACCGGCCATGGGGCAGGGGCGTCGTCGCGTGATGCGTCCTGCCGGATGGATAACCGGCAAGGGAGTAACTGGAATGAATGAATTCGAAGCGCAACTGGAAGAAGGCGTCGGCCGCCTGCAGGATGACATCAATGGCTGGGCCGCCGGTGCCCCGCGCGTGGGCGGTGCAAAGGGACTGGGTGGCGCATGTGATACGGTGCGTGACCTGACGGCGGATCGTCCGCTGTTCGCCCTGCTGGGCGCGTCGTTCGCGGCGTTCGTCGCAACATGGCTGTGGCGGCGGCGCTGATCGGCCGCAGGTGCCGCGGGCGGCATGGCTGATGCGCGGGCAACCCTGTGTCGTTATGCCGCGTTCAGGAACGACATGAAGGATCAGGGACTTATATCATGCTGAAGCTGGCGTTGTTTTTTCTGGTGGTCTCGCTGGTCGCCGGAGTGTTCGGGTTCAGCGGTATCTCCGCTGTTTCGGCGGGGATGGCCAAGGTCCTGCTCTTTATTGCGATTCTGGGCTTTGTCATCGTGGTGGTGCTGTGCGTCATGCTGGCCCGCACGCTATTCAACTAGAACCCCGCCTTTCTTTACAGAAGGCGACACCCACCCGAAGGTCCCCGGCATGCGCCGGGGGCCTTTTTTACTGGTTTTTGTCCTTCTGGATGAAGGACGGCAGGAACGGGTTGTCCTTCTGCAGCGAACCCTTCGTCGGCAGGCGGGAGACATCCCAGCCGCCGCCCAGTGCCTCGACAAGGTTCACGCTGTCCACCACGCGCTGCTGCTGGATGGACAGCACGTTTTCCGCATCACTCAGGGCCGAGGTCTCGTTGGTGATGACGGTGGTGTAGATCGCGGTCCCGGCCTTGTACTGGTTCAGCGCGACTTCCACCGAACGGTTGGCGAATTCCAGCGCCTTTTGCTGCTGTTCCTGCTCCTGCGCAAGGATGCGCAGGTTCGACAGGCTGTCTTCCGTCGATTGCAGCGCCGTCAGCACCGTCTGGCGGTAGGTGGCGACAGCATTGTCATACTGGGCGTTCGCCTCATGCACGGCGGCGGTGCGTGATCCGCCGGAGAACAGCGTCTCCGTCGCGGCGGCGCCAAGCGACCAGATGCGGTTGGCCGCGTTCATCAGCGACGTGACCGGGTCGCCGCCACTCTGCTCGAAACTGGCATTGATGGTGATGTCGGGGAAGAAGGCGGCCATGTCCGCCCCGATCTGGGCATTGTACTGCTCCATCGTGCGTTCGGCGGCGGCAATATCGGGGCGACGTTGCAGCAGGTCGGCGGGCACCGTAACCGGAATCGGCGGGATGGTACGTGTCAGTTCGCCCGGCGTGATGGTCACGTCGGCCGGCGGCTTGCCGATCAGCACGGCAATCGCATGTTCGTACTGCGCGCGGGCAACGCCTGTCTGCACCAGGGCGGCGCGGTTCTGTTCCAGCGTGGTGCGCGCCTGCAGCACGGCGGTCGGATCGGCCGTGCCCGCGTCATACTGGTTCTGCGTGATCTGCAGCGCCTGTTCATTGAACTGGACATAGCGTTGCAGCAGGTCGTGCAGGGAATCCTGGTACCGCAGGTTGAAATACGCGGTGGCCAGTTGCGCCTGATAGGACAGGGTGGCGTTCGCGAGGTCGGCGGCACTGGCCTGTGCCGCGGTCACCTGTTCCTGGATCTGGCGGCGGATCTTGCCCCAGATATCAAGGTCCCAACTGGCGGACGGGCCGATGTCATAGGTGTTGTACTGGCTCTTGCCATACAGGGAACTGCCGGTGGAGGACAGCGATCCCGACCCGTGCGCATTGCGGTTGAAGCCGAGGCTGCCGCTGATGGTGGGGAAAAGCTGTGCGCGCACGCTGTCGATCAGCGCGCGTGCATTGCGGTAGTTCGCCTCGTATTCCTTGATGTTCTGGTTCGACAGCGCAACCTGTGATTCCAGCCCGTTGAGCACCGGGTCATTATAGATCGTCCACCAGTTCTGCTTCGGCAGGCTGGCCATCTGCGGGGCCGCGAGTTCCCATCCCGGCGCGGGTTGCAGTTCCTTGAACCGTGCGGAGACGATGGCGGAAGGGCGGTGGTAATGCGGCCCGACCATGCACCCACCCAGCAGGACCGCAGGTAGCGCCAGCGACACGACCCGCCAGAGCGCGCGTCGCGCCCGCGCCCGGTTGCGGGGAAGGGTGGCACGAGGGGGCGGGCAGGTGCGCGGCGATGGCCTGGAATGTGTCATCCGGGTCAGGAATCCTGTTTGGAAAGGTTGGGGCGCGAGGATAAAATGCCGGAGGTCAGCCGACGATAACGGTCCCGGCATGCCGCGCCAAGGCGGTCAAGGTAAAGATAGACAACCGGCGTGGTGTAGAGCGTCAGCGCCTGGCTGACGAGCAGGCCGCCGACGATGGCGATGCCCAGCGGCCGACGCAGTTCGGAACCATATCCATGGCCGAAGATCAGCGGCAGCGCGCCAAGGGCGGCGGCGAAGGTGGTCATCATGATCGGGCGGAAGCGCATCAGGCAGGCCGTGCGGATCGAGTCATGGGGTGTCATGCCGTCCTCCCGCTCCGCCGTGATGGCGAAATCCACCAGCATGATGGCGTTCTTCTTGACGATCCCGATCAGCAGGATCACCCCGATCATCGCGATCAGCGAAAACTCCTCCCCGAACACCTGCAGCGCCAGCAGCGCCCCCACACCGGCCGACGGCAGGGTGGACAGGATCGTGAAGGGATGGACATAGCTTTCATACAGGATGCCCAGCGTCATATAGACGGCGGCCAGCGCCGCAAGGATCAGCAGCGGTTCGTTGTTGACCGATTTCTGGAACTGCGCCGCATTCCCCGCAAAGCTGCCCTGGATGTTGGTGGGCATGTGCAGGCGGACCATTTCCTCGTTCATGATCTGCACCGCCTGGCTGAGCGAGGCGCCATTGGCGAGGTTGAACGAAACGGTGGTCGCCACCGACTGTCCCTGATGGTTGACGCTGAGCGCGGTCAGCACCGGCTTCGGCGTGGAGACCAGCGTCAGCGGCACCATCGTTTCCGAATTGGTCGAGACGGCGGAGCCGGAAGACGTGCTGCTGCCACCGGCCAGGGTATTGGCGATCTGGTTGCGGAAGGACTGCGAACTCAGCGCGGATTCCGTCGTGCTGGCGGTGGAACTGACGCGGATGGTGTTCGACACGGTGCCACCGGCGGCACTGCCGCCCGCGACGCTGACCCACACCTGCTTGAGGGTCGTGGGATCCTGCCAGAAGCGTGGCTGGACCTCCATCACCACGCGATACTGGTTGAGCGGGTTGTAGATGACCGACGCCGCGCGCTGGCCATAGGCATCGTACAGCGTGTTTGAAATCAGTTGCGGGGTGATGTTGACGCGGCTGGAGGTGTCGCGGTCGATCGAAACCTGCAGCGCCTCGCCGCCCTGCTGCACGTCGGACGAGATATCGGTCAGTTCATGATGGCGTTGCAGCGCGGTGACAAGCCGGGGCGTCCATTCATACAGGTCGGCCGATGAGTCCGACTGGAGCGAATACTGGTAGGCCGCGTTGCTCTGCCGCCCGCCGATGCGCAGGGTGCCCGGCGCCGTGGCATAGAACCGCGCGCCGACCATGTTGCGCAGGCGGTGGTTGATCCGCGCGATGGTCGTCGCGGGCGGGTCGGTGCGTTCCGACTTGTCCTTGAGGATGACGAACAGGTTGGCCTGGTTGGACGACCCGCGCCCCCCCATGAACCCCATCACGCGGGAGACGTCGCGATCCGCCATGATGGCTTTCTGCACCGTGTCGATCTTGCCCTGCATCGCCTGGAACGAAATCGACTGGTCCCCCATCAGGCGCCCCATCAGCATGCCCGTGTCGGATTCGGGGAACAGGCCCTTGGGCATCTTCATGAACAGCGCGGCCATCAGGATCACCGTCAGCGGCAGCGACATGACCGTCAGGCGGCGGTGCGCAAGGGCGATGTCCAGCGTGCGGGCATAGAACTGCTGCAACCCGACCAGCACACCTTCCAGCGCGCGCGATATCCGTCCCATCACGCCGTTCGTAGGGGGCTTTTCCCCCTCCCGCGACAGCACGCGCGCCGTGATCATCGGCGTCAGCGTCAGCGACAGGATCATGGAAATCACGATGGTGATCGACATGGTCATCGCGAATTCATGGAACAGGCGTCCCGCAACTCCCGCCAGCAGCAGGATCGGCAGGAACACGGCGATCAGTGACACCGTGATCGACAGGACGGTGAACGCGACCTCCCGCGTGCCCAGCAGGGTGGCCTGCATCCGGCCCATCCCGGCCTCAAGGTGGCGGCTGATGTTTTCCACCACCACGATCGCGTCATCGACCACGAACCCCGTGGAGACCGTCAGCGCCATGAGCGAGAGATTGTCGAGCGAGTAGCCAAGGAATTTCATCGCGGCAAAGGTCGCGATGATGGAGGTGGGGACGACGATGGCCGGCACGATGGTGATCCGCCATGACCGCAGGAACACCAGCACCACCAGAACGACCAGCACCACCGACATGACCAGCGTGAACTGCGTATCCTCCAGCGCCGCGCGGATGGTGGTGGAGCGGTCCATCATGTTCGACAGGGTCACATCCGCGGGCAGGGCGGTGCGCAGGGCCGGGATTTCCGCGCGGATCTGGTCATTGGTGCGGATGATGTTCGCCCCGGCCTGCGCAAAGATGATCGCAAGGACCGCATGTTCGCGGTTGACGTAGCCCGCGTTGCGCACGTCCTCCACCCCGTCCACGACATAGGCCACGTCGGCCAGGCGCACCGGGCGGCTGTCATGATAGGCGACGATCAGGTCGCGATAGGCCTGCGCGTTGTGCACCTGGTCATTGGTCGCCAGCGTGTAGCGGTAATTGCCATGGTCGATGAAGCCCTTGGGCGTATGCGCGTTGGCCGATGCCAGGGCGGCGCGCACGTCCTCGAACCCGATGCCGAATTTGTACAGCGCCAGCGGGTTCATCTCCACCCGCACGGCAGGCAGCGAACTGCCCCCGACCTCGACCTCGCCCACGCCGCCGATCTGCGACAGGTGCTGCTGCAGCACGTTGGAGGCAAGGTCGTAAAGCTGTGGCGCGGTGCGTGTCTTGGACGTCAGTGCCAGGATCATGATCGGCGCGCCGTTGGGATTGGCCTTGAAATAGCTGGGATTCTGCCGCAGCGACGTCGGCAGGTCCGCATGCGCCGCCTGCAGCGCGGCCTCCACGTCGCGCGCCGCGCCATTGATGTCGCGCGACAGGGAGAACTGCAGCGTGATGCGCGCCTGGTTGGCCGTGGACTGCGACGTCATTTCCGTCAGGTCCGCGATCTGCCCCAGATGGCGTTCAAGCGGGGCGGCGACGGAACTGGCGATTTCCTCCGGTGTGCCACCGGCCTGCCGCGCCTGGACCTGGATGACGGGGAAGTCCACGTTCGGCAGGTCCGCCACCGGCAGGGTCAGGTATCCGATGATGCCGCCCATCAGCAGCGCCACCGTCAGCAGGGTGGTTGCGACCGGCCGCCGGACAAACAGGGCAATCGGATTCACGAGGGCGCCTGCGTCGGGTCGGTGGTGCGTGGCGCGACGTCGTCATCCATGGAGAAGCGCCTGCGCAGGCGCAGGCTGATGCGGTCCATGAACAGGTAGATGACCGGCGTGGTGAACAGCGTCAGCAACTGGCTGACCAGCAGGCCGCCGACGATCGCGATACCCAGCGGCCGGCGCAGTTCGGACCCCGTGCCCGTGCCGATCACCATCGGGACCGCACCCAGCATCGCCGCCAGCGTCGTCATCAGGATGGGACGGAAACGCAGCAGGGCGGCATGGCGGATCGAATGCAACGGCGACATCCCCTCGATCCGTTCGGCCTCCAGCGCGAAGTCGATCATCATGATGGCGTTTTTCTTGACGATGCCGATCAGCAGCACCAGCCCGATGATCCCCATGATGTCCAGCCCCGACCCCGTGACCAGCAGCGCAAGCAGCGCGCCGATCCCGGCGGAAGGCAGGGTGGACAGGATGGTAATGGGATGGATGAAGCTTTCATACAGGATGCCCAGCACGATATAGACCGCCGCCAGTGCCGCCAGCACCAGCCAGACCTCGTTCGACAGGGAGTTGCGGAACGCCGCTGCTGTGCCCTGGAATGACGTCTGGAAGGTGGAGGGCAGGTGGATGTCATGTTCCGCCCGTTCGATCGCATCCGTCGCACTGCCCAGCGAATAGCCCGGTGTGACGTTGAAGGAGATCGTCGTCGCCGGGAACTGTCCCACATGCGTGATCAGCAGCGGAGCCGTATCCTGCGTGACGGAGGTGACGGAGGCCATCGGCACCAGTCCCGACGTGGGCGAACGTGTCGGGCCGGAGGTGCTTTCCCCCGAATTGCCGCTGATGCCCGGCAGGTACATCTGGTCCAGCGAGGTCAGGCTGGTCTGGAACCGGGGATCGGCCTCCAGGATCACGCGATACTGGTTGGACTGCGTGAAGATGGTGGAAATCTGGCGCTGCCCGAAGGAATCATACAGCACGTTGTCGATCGTCTGTGGCGTGATGGAGTACCGCGCGCCCGTGGTGCGGTCCAGCGTCACATGCGCCACCAGTCCGGCGGCCTGCAGGTCGGACGTCACATCCGACAGGGCCGGTTCCTTTCGCAGGCGGTCGAGGAATTTCGGCACCCAGTTCGTGAACTGGTTGTAGTCCGGGTTTTCCAGCAGGAACTGGTACTGCGTCGCGGCGACGGAGGTATCGAGCGACAGATCCTGCACCGGCTGCAAATACAGGCTGGCGCCCGCGATGTCGGCGGTTTCACGCTGGATGCGGCTGGCGATCGTGGTGGCGTTGTCGTGGCGCTTGTCCTGCGGGCGCAGGTTGATGAGGAAGCGCCCCTGGTTCAGGGTCACGTTCTGCCCGTCCACACCCACGAACGACGACAGGCTGACGACGTCGGGATCCTTGAGGATACGCGCAGCAAGCTCCTGCTGGTGGCGTTTCATCGCGTCAAACGACGTGGACTGCGCCATGACGGAAATGCCCTGGATGACGCCCGTGTCCTGCGTGGGGAAGAAGCCCTTGGGGATAATGACCGCCAGCACACCCGTCAGGCCCAGGGTTGCGACAAAGATCGCCAGCATCAGCCGCTGGTGACGCAGCACCACATCCAGCCCGCGGCCATAGGCGGCGATGGTGGCGACCATCGCGCGCTCCACATGCACGGCCCAGGCGGCTTCCTTGCGGTTTTCCCGCTTTTCCGACAGCAGGCGCGCGCACATCATCGGCACAAGCGTCAGGGACACCACCGCCGACAGGATGATCGTGACCGCCAGCGTAACCGCGAATTCATGGAACAGCCGTCCCACGACGTCGCCCATGAACAGGAGCGGGATCAGCACCGCGATCAGCGAAACGGTGAGCGAGATGATGGTGAAGCCGATTTCCCCCGCGCCCTTCAGCGCGGCGGTCATGCGGTCGTCGCCCATTTCGATGTAGCGGGCGATGTTCTCGATCATGACGATGGCGTCATCGACGACAAACCCCGTCGCGATCGTCAGCGACATCAGCGAGAGGTTGTCGAGCGAGAATCCCAGCAGGTACATCGCCGCCAGCGTGCCCACCAGCGACAGCGGGACCGACAGGCTGGGGATGATGGTCGCGGGCACGTTGCGCAGGAAGATGAAGATCACCCCCACCACCAGGAACAGTGCAAGGCAGAGTTCGAATTCCACGTCCTCCACCGAGGCGCGGATGGTCGTGGTGCGGTCCGTCAGCGGCGTGATGGTGATGCCCGGCGGCAGCGACTGTTGCAGGTGGGGCAGGGCGTACTTGATGTTGTCCACCACGGCGATGACGTTCGCGCCCGGCTGGCGCTGCACATTGAGCACGAGGGCGGGCGTCTGGTTCGCCCATGCCGCGAGTTCCGTGTTCTCCGGCCCGATGACCACGCTTGCGACGTCGCGGATGCGCACCGGCCCGTTGTTCTGGTAGGCGATGACCTGGTTGAGCAGTTCATCCACGCCCGAAATCTGTCCGTCGATACGCAGGGTGGTGGCGCGCTGCGGGCCGTCGAACGTGCCGGTGGGGGAATTGACGTTCACATTGCCGATCGTCGTGCGCAGCGTGTCAAGGTCGATGCCGAAGGATGTCAGCTTGGGGATGTTGACCCGCACGCGGATCGCCTTGCGGTTGCCGCCCGACAGGCTGACCAGGCCGACGCCCGAAATCTGGCTGATCTTCTGCGCCAGGCGGGTGTCGATGTAATCCTCCACCTCCGTCAGGGGCATCGTCTTCGACGTGATGCCCAGCGTCAGGACAGGCGTGTCGGCGGGATTGACCTTGGCATAGACCGGCGGCGCGGGCAGGTCGGTCGGCAGCAGGGAATTGGCCTGGTTGATCGCGGCCTGCACTTCCTGCTCCGCGATGTCCATCGTCATCGTCAGGCCAAAGCGCAGCGTGATGACCGACGCCCCGCCCGAGGACTGCGACGTCATCTGGTCCAGTCCCGACATCTCCCCGAACTGTGTCTCCAGCGGTGCGGTGACGGAGGTCGCCATCACGTCCGGGCTTGCCCCCGGATAGAAGGTCTGCACCGTGATCGTCGGATATTCGACTTCCGGCAGGGCGGAGACAGGCAGGAAGTGATAGCCGAGCATGCCCGCCAGCATGATGGCGAGCATCAGCAGGGTGGTCGCGACCGGGCGCTGGATGAACAGGCGGGAGGGATTCACGCGGGCATCTCCGTCAGGGGCGGGGCGATGGGCGGGGACACGACGGTGGCGTCAGTCGTGGGCGCTGTCGGGATCATCCCTGTTTTGACGCAGGCGTGTTCGACGCGGGCGTGGTGTCCGCAGGTGCCGCCGCCGGGGTGCTTGCCGCCGTTTCCGCCGGGATGCTGACCTTGATGCCGCTGCGCAGGTGATCGACGCCATCGGTCACGACGGTTTCGCCATCCTTCAGGCCGGAGGTCACGACCGTCATGCTGTCATTGGCGTGGCCGGTCTTCACATCGCGGACGTCAACGGTGTGGTCGGGCTTGACGACATAGACGAACTGCCCGTTGGGGCCGGTCTGCAGCGCATTGGTCGGCACCAGCAGGACGCCATGTTCCGTCGTGACCATCAGGTGCGCGTTGACGAACTGGTTGGGGAACAGCGTTTCCTCGTTGTTGGGGAAAATGGCGCGCATGCGCACCGTCCCGGTCGAGGTGTCGATCTGGCTGTCGAGCACGCTGACCTGCCCGTCGGCGATCTTGTGTTCGTTGGCGCTGTCCCATGCCTCCACGGCCAGCGCCGTGCCCGCATGCAGGCGTTCGGCCACGGGGCCGATATCATTTTCCGGCAGGGTGAAGATGACGGAAATCGGCTGCATCTGCGTCAGGATGACAAGGCCGTTCGTCTGGCCCGCCGTGATGTAGTTGCCGGCATCGACCTGGCGGATGCCCACGCGGCCATCCACCGGGGCGATGATGTGGCAGTACTCGATCTGCAGCTTTTCATTGTCCACCAGCGCCTGGTCCGCCTTGACCGTGCCTTCGTACTGCTCGACGAGGAACTGCTGGTCCTTCGCCGTCATGGCGGCGACGCTGTTCTGCCGGATCAGGGTCTGGTAGCGCGCATTGTCCACCCGGGCCTTCTGCAACTGCGCCACGTCCTGCGCCAGTTGTCCCTCGTACTGCGCAAGCAGCACGTCATACGGGCGCGTGTCGATCAGGGCGAGCAGGTCGCCCTTGTGGACATGCTGTCCCTCCGTGAACAGGACCTTCATCAGGTAGCCGTCGATGCGTGACTGCACCGTCACGTTGGTGATGGGAACGACCGTGCCAAGTTCCGTCAGCACGAACGGCATGTCACCCGCATGCACGCTTGCGACAGCTACGGGTTGTGGCGCGTTGCCCGCGTTGTGCTTCTTGCTGCCGCCGCCATGCGGGCGCAGGAACGCGACCGCAAGCATGACGGCAAGTGCGCCGACGCCACCCCATACAAGGAGACGCCTGCGCCTGGGAGGGGGAGTGGGCCTGCTGCTGCTGGTGGGGGAAGGGGATGACGGGGACTGGTTTGGGGTATCCATGTTCAGGTCAGTTT
>NZ_JABJWD010000065.1:0-1241 GCF_013155425.1 Gluconacetobacter entanii
TGACGTGCCCCCCGGAAATGTCACCATTTTAAAGTAGAGTCCGATCGAGAAGGATACGGACGAATGAAACGCAGTCGTTTTACGGAAGAGCAGATCATAGGGGTGCTGAAAGAACAGGAGGCTGGGCTCAAGGTCTCTGATCTTTGCCGCAAACACGGGATCAGTGATGCGACGTTTTACAAATGGAAGACCCGCTATGGTGGCCTTGAGGTATCTGAGGCCAAACGGCTGAAGGCATTGGAAGATGAAAACAGTCGTCTGAAGCGTCTCCTGGCGGATGCGATGCTGGATAATGCGGCGTTGAAGGAAATTGTTGGAAAAAAGTGGTGACGCCTGTCGCAAAGCGGCAGGCGGTCCTACACCTTCAAAAGGCTCTGGCACTGAGTGAGCGTCGCGCCTGTGCCCTTGTTGGTCTTGCCAGGCGTGTTGCGCGGTATATTTCCACCCGGGCAGATGATGCCGCCCTGCGCCAGCGCCTGCGGGATCTGGCGAGCCAGAGACGCCGCTTTGGCTATCGCCGCCTGGGTTATCTTCTGGCGCGGGAAGGGTTTAGCCCCAATCACAAGAAGCTGTTCCGCCTTTACAAGGAGGAAGGGCTGAAAGTCCGCCATCGGGGTGGCCGCAAGAGGGCGCTGGGGACGCGTTCTCCCATGACCATCCCTCAGGAACCCGGGCAGCGCTGGAGCCTGGATTTTGTCTCGGATGCCCTGATCTGTGGCCGCCGGTTCCGCATTCTAGCTGTTATCGACGATTTCAGTCGCAAGAACCTGGCATTGGTTGCCGACACGTCATTATCAGGTGGACGGGTGGCGCGGGAACTGACGGCTCTGGTAGAACGATATGGCAAACCCCTCATGATTGTCAGCGACAACGGTACGGAGTTCACATCCCATGCCATCCTGAAATGGGCAGATGAGATGAAGGTTGAATGGCACTATATCGCCCCCGGGAAACCGCAGCAGAACGGCTTTGTCGAAAGTTTCAACGGCCGGCTGAGGGATGAATGCCTCAACGAAACGCTGTTCACCTCCCTCAGCCATGCCCGACAGGTTCTGGCTGACTGGCGGGAAGACTACAACACGGTGCGTCCCCATTCCCAATTGGATGGCAGGACACCGGATCAGGTCGCCAGACAAGTGTCTCGGGGGGCATGCCCCCGAGACACTTGTCATCCCACCAACCCCAAGCCATAAAAAACGGGAACTCTCCTTTTGAGTGGATACAAAAAGGGGGGCACGTCA
>NZ_JABJWD010000066.1:0-52728 GCF_013155425.1 Gluconacetobacter entanii
GAGCCACGTTCCCATGTCCAGTGCCGCCCCCACCGCGTCTTCCCGTCCCGCGTCCTCCGCCCTGCCCCCCCTCATGCCGATGTGGATGATCGGACTTCTGGGACTGCTGACCGCGATCGGACCACTTTCGACCGACATGTACCTGCCCGCCTTTCCCGTGCTGGACCTCGAACTGGCCGGGGGGCGCAACGGGGCCAGCCAGATCACGCTGGCGGCGTGGTTCGCGGGACTTGCGGTGGGACAGTTCAGCATGGGGCCGCTGTCGGACAGGCTGGGGCGGCGGATTCCCCTGATCGGGGGGCTTGCGGTATTCACGCTGGCCTCCGTCGGGTGTGCCTGCGCCACAACGCTGGACCTGTTCTGCCTGTGCCGGTTCATCGCGGCCCTTGGCGGGTCGTCCTGCTCGGTCGTGCCGCGCGCCATCGTGCGTGATGTCGCAACCGGACGGCAGGGTGCGAAGATCATGTCGCAACTGACACTGGTGTTCGGCCTGATGCCCATCCTTGCCCCCTCGTTGGGCAGCCTTGTGCTGTCGGTCGGGCATTGGCGGTGGATTTTCTGGATCGCGGTCCTCTATTCCGCACTGGCGCTGGTGGCGGTGGCCGCCGCGATGCCCGACACCATGCCCACGACGCGGCGCATCCCGCTGTCGGCATCGGGTATTGCCTCGCGCTACATGGGGCTGGTGCGTGAGCCGGTTTTCATGTCCAGCGCGCTGATCACCAGTTTTTCGTCATTCGTGATGTTCGCCTACCTTACGGCCTCGCCCATCCTGTTTGAAAAGCTGCTGCACTTTACCCCGCTGCAGTTCGGGATGTTCTTCGGCATCAACGCGGCATTCTTCATCGCCGGGGCGCAGGTCAACGGGTGGCTGGTGCATCACCATTCTCTGACGCGGCTGCTGAACATCGGCATCCTGGTATGCCTGTGCACCAGTGCGCTGTGCCTTGCGCTGTCTCTGTCGGGCTTTGCCGGGCCGCAGCATCCGGCGGTGATCTGCCTGCTGATCATGGGGATTACCGGCACGCTGGGCTTCATCGGCCCCAATGCGATGGTGCTGGCCTTTACCCACCATGGCCACCAGGCGGGAAGTGCCTCGGCGCTGATGGGCACGATCCAGTTCTCCCTCGCCGCACTCAGCGGATTCGTGCTGGGGCATGTGACATTCCACACGCCGGTGCCGCTGGCGGTGACGATCATGGTGGGCGTGGTGGCCATGGCGGCGTGCAATGTCTGGCGGCATATCTGTGACAAAAAAGTATCACATGCGTCCCTTTCTGGCACTTCCGCTTGACACCGGTCGGTCGCTTTTTCCATCCTTGGGGGCGAAGCCGCATGACGTGTGTGCTTCATGGACGTTTCCTCCCTAAACTCTGGCGGCGTCTCACGACGCCGCCTCTTTTTGGCGCGCTTACGGCAGGCCATCGGGTCTCACGCGGTTTGGCTTTGACGCCATGACCATCCCGCGCTACGGCAGGAAGATGTCCGCTTTCCTCTCCCGCTCCGTGCCGCTGCCCCATCCGGAGCGCGCGCATGGATAAGATCCTCGATTTCATCGCAGGCATCGGCCGCACGCTGCTCGACATGGTCCGCATGGCGGGTCAGGTGACGCTGTTCGGGCTATTGGCGGTCTCGCACCTTGTGCGGCCGCCCTTCTACTGGCGGACGTTCTGGGGTTCGCTGATCGAGATCGGGTATTTCTCCCTCCCCGTCGTGGCGCTGACGGCGCTGTTTTCGGGGGGTGTCATCGCGCTGCAATCCTATACCGGCTTCGCGCAGTACCATGCGCAGAGCGCGATCGCGGGTATCGTCATCCTTGCGGTCACGCGTGAGCTTGGGCCAGTGCTGGCGGGCCTGATGGTGGCGGGGCGCGTGGGGGCCGCGATGTCGGCGGAAATCGGCACGATGCGGGTCACCAACCAGATCGACGCGCTCAGCACGCTTTCGACCAATCCGATCAAATACCTTGTCACCCCACGCCTGCTGGCCGGAACGCTGGCGCTGCCGTTTCTGGTCATCATCGCCGATATCCTTGGCGTCATGGGCGGCTTCATCGTCTGTGTCATGAAGCTCAACTTCGTGCCGCAGGCCTATGTTTCGGCCACCATCTCGTCGTTCAAGATGATGGATGTCACGGTGGGACTGGCGAAGGCCGCGATCTTCGGCTTCCTGATCGCGCTGATGGGCTGTTACCATGGCTATCACAGCCGTGGCGGGGCCGAGGGCGTGGGCGCCGCCACGACGGCGGCGGTTGTCGCGGCGTCGATCCTGCTGCTGACCTTCGATTACCTGCTGACGGATGTGTTCTTTTCACAATGACCGGACCGACACCGAAAATCCGCATTCGCGGCCTGTGCAAGTCCTTCGGCCCGAAGGTGGTGCTCAACGGGGTGGACCTCGATGTGATGGAGGGGACGTCCTTCGTCATCATCGGCGGGTCGGGCACGGGCAAGTCGGTGCTGCTGCGCTGCATCCTTGGGCTGGTGACGCCGGATGCGGGCACGATCGAGATCGACGGCGTGGATGTCACCGCCCTGTCGCCGCGCCATCGTGAGCCGTATATGGAAAAGATCGGCATGCTGTTCCAGAACGCCGCCCTGTTCGACAGCCTGACGGTCTGGGAAAATGTGTCGTTCGGCCTGATGGCGGCGGGACGGCAGCACAAACATAAGATCAGCCGTGCGGATGCGAAGAAACGCGCGGGCGAACTGCTTGAACAGGTGGGGATGGACCCGGCCGTCGGTGCGCTGTCGCCCGCCGAACTGTCAGGTGGCATGCAGAAGCGCGTGGGCCTTGCGCGCGCGATCGCGGCACGGCCGGAAATCCTGTTCTTTGACGAACCGACCACCGGCCTTGATCCCATCATGGGGGCGGTGATTGACGGGCTGATCGTCGATTGCGTGCGCAAGCTGGGATCGACCGCGATTGCGATCACCCATGACATGGCCTCCGCCCAGCGGATCGGCGACCAGGCGGCGATGCTGTATGAGGGAAAGCTGATCTGGCAGGGACCGGCGACATCGCTGCTTGACAGTGGCAACCCGATTGTCGACCAGTTCACCCACGGCCGCCGCGAGGGACCGATCAAGGTGGATGTCCGCGTCTGAGGCACTGTCCGGAGAAAACGATAAAAGTTTTTGGGTGTCGCCTTTTGATCGAAAAAGGCGACGTTCCTTGAAGCTTTTTGCAAAAAGCTTCACCAAAAACTTTTATGATTTCAGGGTATTGTCGGCCTGATCTTTACGACAGATCTGCCGCCCTGTCACAAGCTGAGGAACCAAGATGGCACGCCGTCCCGCCAACCGCTTCGTCTGCCAGTCCTGTGGCGCGGTCTTCCCGAAATGGTCGGGCCGGTGCGACGCGTGCGGTGCATGGAACAGCATCGTGGAGGAAACGGTCGAACCCACGGCCGGCGGTGCCGTCGCCCCCCGCCGCAGCCGGGGCAAGCGCATCGAACTGGTCGGACTGGATGGTGACACGCCGCCGCCCGAACGGATCGAGACACGGATCAGCGAACTCGACCGCGTGCTGGGGGGCGGCATGGTCCCGGCCTCCGTCGTGCTGGTGGGCGGTGATCCGGGCATCGGCAAATCGACCCTGCTGCTTCAGGGGGCCTGCGCGCTGGCCGGGATGGGGCGCAGGGTGATGTATATCTCCGGCGAAGAAGCGGTGGACCAGATCCGCCTGCGTGCCCGCCGCCTTGGGCTGGACACACCGGGTCTGGAACTGGCGGCGGCGATCAATGTCGCGGACATCACGGCAACGCTGGAGGGCGAGCGCGACGTGGCGCTGGTGGTCATCGACTCCATCCAGACGATGTGGATGGAAACGGTCGAAAGCGCGCCGGGCACCGTAAGCCAGGTCCGTTCCTCCGCGTTCGAACTGATCCGCCTGGCCAAGCAGCGCGGCTTCTGCCTGATGCTGGTGGGTCATGTGACGAAGGAAGGTGCGCTGGCGGGTCCGCGCGTGCTGGAACACATGGTCGATGCGGTGATGTATTTCGAAGGTGATCGCGGGCACCAGTTCCGCATCCTGCGCGCGGCGAAGAACCGCTTTGGCGCAACAGATGAGATCGGCGTCTTCGCCATGACCGATCAGGGACTGGTGGAAGTGCCCAACCCGTCCGCCCTGTTCCTTGCCGAACGGCGCGGGCATATCGCGGGGTCTGCGGTCTTCGCCGGGATGGAGGGCACGCGCCCCGTCCTGCTGGAGGTGCAGGCGCTGCTGTCGCCCAAGGCAGGCGATGGTGCACCGCGTCGCGCGGTTGTGGGGTGGGAGACGGCGCGGCTGAACATGCTGCTTGCGGTGCTGGAATCGCGTTGCGGGATGAAGCTGAACGCGATGGATGTGCACCTGAACATCGCGGGCGGCCTGCGGGTGATGGAACCGGCCGCCGACCTTGCTGTGGCGGCTGCACTGGTGTCCGCCGCGACGGGACAGCCGACGCATGCGGGTGCGGTCTATTTCGGCGAAGTCGGCCTGTCGGGGGAAGTGCGTCAGGTCTCGCTGGCTGATACGCGCCTGAAGGAGGCACACAAGCTGGGGTTCGAGAGCGCCTACCTGCCGCGTCGCATCGCGCGTGGCAATCGCCGTCCCAGCGCGCCCGAAGGCATGCAGTTGCATGAGATCGGCCACCTTGGCGATCTGGTCAGCCTGTTCGCCACGGAGGGGGAGTGACCCCGGCGTGAGCGAGACGCCCCTGATCCTGACGCAGCAGGTGATGCTGGAACGCGAAGTCCGCAAGAGCCTGTTCCTGGCACAGGCAGCCCCCGTCTCCTCGGCCGAGGCGGCGATGGCGTTCATTGCCGAGGTCAGCGATCCCGACGCCACGCACAACTGCTGGGCCTATCGCATCGGACAGGCCTATCGCAGCGATGATGACGGCGAACCCGGCGGCACGGCGGGGCGGCCCATCCTGCAGGTGATCGAGGGACAGGGGTTCGACCATACCGTGGTCGTGGTCACGCGCTGGTTCGGCGGGATCAAGCTCGGTGCCGGTGGGCTGGTCCGTGCCTATGGCGGGACGGCGGCGGAATGCCTGCGCACCGCGCCGTCACGACCCATCGTGCCGATGGTGGGGCTGACCTTCCACTGCGGCTTTTCCGACCACGCCCTGATCCGCGCCCGCCTGCTGGCGATGGACGCGACGATTGATGACGAGACATTCGGTGCAGATGGCGTGGACCTGCGCATTACCCTGCCGCAGGCGCGTGAGGAGGAGGTCCGCGCGCGTGTTACCGATATCACGCGCGGGCAGGCTATTATCCGGGAGATTGAGGAATAAGGGATCGTTTCAAAACACCTTCTGGGGTCTCTTGGGACTTATGTTTAGGGCTGGCATCGGTAAGTCAATAAAAGAGAGATTGCCGGAGCAACGCGACAAGAGAGACAGGTCATTCGCAACCATGATCCATCCTGTCGCCGTAGTCATCAATTCACGTCAATTGCCAACAGGCCCTGAAAAACTGCATCAAAGTTTCCTTGTGATTTTCAGAATATTTCGTGAGCAGTTTTTTTGAACCATATCCAAAACATGTCATGCCCACAGGGCCGAGGGCATGAACACATTACAGGAATAGCAAATTTAACGTCCCCTGAACCACCGGAACATTCCTTTTCTTTTCGGTGGTTCAGACGTTTCCCCAGTTTCGGCAAGATCAGGACGAACAGACGGTTCGCCTTCATCCTTAATCCATGCAGGATAAGCCGGCACATCGCTTGTCGTGAATATATCCTGGGAAAGCTTCATCCCCAGACGTTCATAATAATCATGACATGTCATATTCCGGCCCGTATCGACCATGCGGGCAACCGCTTGCGGATGATCCTTCAAAATCAGTGCGATAACTGTGTGACCCAACGCAATTTCCGCGCCCAGTCGGAAAACGCGACACGAAAGGACAGTCTGCACAATTTCGTTTCCTGAAACTATAGCGACACTGATGAGGCCATTATTGACAGTCTTGTCCCGCAGGAATGCTGCGACAAGATAGCCCCCGTCGTCAAACAGAGCCGACATGTCGGAATGACTCCATCTTTTCCCGGTCGTATTAAACTGGTTTGTCTTGTTGATCAGTTCAAAGGCACGGCCGAAATTTTCGTGTTCCGAGCTTTGTATAACAATATTGCGCTGACGGAGTTCGAGAGATTGGAGCCACTCCTCGCGATCAAGGGACCGCATACCGACATCCCTGTTGATCTTGGCCTGCGTGGCCCTGGTGCGATTGACGGATTCAGTCGTGATACGGGCGACCTGCATCACAGGGGATGTCAAAATGAGGCTGCGCCATTCCAGATGACTGGATGACAGGGTACGCATTTCAGGAAAAACATGCTTTACGGCTTCGATTTCGCGAGGGTTATCGTCAATGAACAGCGTGTTTTGGGGAAGAATATTAACCTCATCCAGTATTTCAGAAATATTCTCATTCTTGCTATTATAATTTATCCGCACGGAGACAAAATCATCCATACTGATATTGCTGCCGAATATCTCCAAAAACCGCTTGCGGGCGGTGGGTTCGTCATTGGCGCTACATATCGCAAGCAGGCCACCGCGTTTCTTGAAAACAAGTAGGGCTTCGACCATACCCAAAGGCCAGCCCTCGACATATTCCCAATGAGGTTTGTCATCATCTGCGGCAATGCCCCGCCAGAGGGTATCATCCAGATCAACAATCAGTAACTTTATCGGATCGACCTGCCTGATGATATCCATCGCATCAATCATGCGTCGTCCTATTGCAGGCAGGATCTCGCGCCACCCCGTCTGGACATCGTAGAGGTCACCCGGAGAATAAGCGGGTTGTATGCGCATGTCATCCAGCGGATTGGTCCCTACAGGCATATAGGACGCATGCGCCATATGGGTAAAGGAATCATCCTGTATTTTTATACGGCCACCTGCAGACAGGACATCATTGATATCCACATAATATGCATTCGACATTTCCTTTGTCTTGTCACTTATTTTTCTGTTCAGCTCTCTTACCAACATGACAGGATTGGTCATGCTGAAATTATCCACCAGAATACCGTTATAGTTTGTACTCGGTTCAATAAATGACACGAACAGCAGGGATGATTTTGAAGTAAGGTCCTGAAACTTATCCATCACCTGATGAATGAGGTTACCGCAATTATCTATATACTGACGCGCGCCGTCTTCAGTAACCAATCTGGTCCAAGCCAACTCACTTGGCTGTATACCTTCAATCGGGACTGCCGCCTTGAAAAATATATGCCTGAGAGTAATAAATATAACGACAAAATCATATTCTTCATAATTGACATCGGGGATATCGTGATGAAGATAACTTTCAAAAAGTACATGAGCGGTTTTCATGCTCTGCGGCATATTTTCCATTACGGATTCAGCGGAGCATGTTCCCAAAAAGAGAACCTTGTAACTTTCCTCTTTTCCACTTGATCGAAGTGTCTCTTTATACTCGTGCAACGTGAATCTCCATATGCCGCGTGCGCTTTGCATGACATTATACAAATAATATTATGATTTGAGAAGATTTACCTGTATTCAGAAACTAACAGAAAATCGAAGCAGATATTTTCTATCGGTTGATGAGAATGAGCAGTTTGAAAGCATCTCTCTAAATCATTGAATCAGCCACGATGGCCGTATCCCAATTGAATAACCATAGAGATGGTTGTCATGCACCATCGGTCAGAACCCATTTTGAGCAACACGCATAATCATAGCAACGCGACGATATATAAGGTTAAAACGTCTGCCGATCACAGTGCTGTCCATATTGGGCGCCTGAATCAAACCTATCCGGTAATTACATGCCCCCGTAAAGCAGGAAATTACCGGATTATCATTCCACAATTATTTCCAGGGTGATCAATTATTTATTTTTAACGATGCCTGATAAAGAGATTCGGGATCCGGTTCATTGGAAGCTGGTGGCTGAAACAGATATCCGTACTGATCATGATGAGGGCGCAGATGAAGTCCTTTAATTTCCTCGACCGCAGACTCATTGATTATTGGCAGGAATATTAACGGATCCACCGGGAAGAAAAGTTCTTTCTCCATATATGTCACATATGACCCGTACCAGGCGAATTCATACGGCGCCAGTACAATCAACCCGACAAACCCATCATAGCCGTTATTATAAGCCCACCGCTCAAGGCTGGAACAGATCGCACTGTCAAAAAATCCATTGCATCCTATATAATGATATTTTTTCTCATTGAGTTCGGAGAACTGCTCATCTATGAAATCAAATGCTACCGATGCATTGACCAGGTTACCTTTTAGCCAACACAGTTCACCGCTTTCGATAAATTCCTTATTTTTTTCGTATCTATTCTGCTCAATAGCAGCCGTCTTCAAAATATCTCCGACATATAGATGTTCTTTATAATCAAAATCCCTTGAAAAAAACTGGGCCGAATCAAATGTTATATATTTTCGTGACATAAATAATTTTGAAAAGCATAGTTTTATGACCTGCTGTATTCTCCATCCATCGAAATTTTCAGGAATATTCGAACCAGTTGATGATAATACCCATTCTTCAAACAGAATCATCGGCATATTATTGATAATGCCAGCATCTTTCATATCTGAAAACCGACTATGAAATTCAGGAGCATCCGCCCATGGAACAACCAGATAGAAAGGCGCTTCTTTCTTAAAAAACTTTTCATAAGACTGATATAAAACTAACGTCCACTCAAGATCCTTTTTATAGCTTTTGTTGAGGGATGAAAATTCTCCCACATATTCTCCAGAATAAACTTCCAAGGCATCGAACTTGATATCTGCAGCTTCATCAACATAGATTCTAAATTCTACATCCCTGCATTCTTCGTCGAGATATATGCGGACAATAGATATGACGCCTATCCCGGATGCTCCTTTTATCTGTTGTTTCGAGATTATTTTTTCCCCTTTATCACAAGAAATATCGATTTCTACCTTTCCAGATAAATCAAAAACGTCCCCATAAAAAAATATTGTATGAAAACCCTTATCTAGTTTTACATATGGACCACAGATTAAATACCCTTCTTTGTTTGTTGATCTGATAGAACGCCCCTGCTTTTTTCCGATACGGGTGGATATGGCTTGGTCATTTGCCAAATACAGTAAATCAGCTTCTCTTCCGAGAGTTTCATGTAAGTTTGACATGTGCTTTTCCTTTATTTTGATGTTTTTCCATAATGTATTGATATTACATTATTTTGACATTTGTAGGGCCATTGTCAACATTCCATTTTCACGATCCATACTCCGTGTTTTTCCATTTTCTTGAATAAAACTCATCAAATATATCCAAACAAAAATTCCATAATTTTCATATCCATAATAAAATCAGAAAATAACAGACAGCATTTTTCGCCTGTCGATTTCCAGAGATACTCTCACGCCTCGCCTCCCCTTGAATCTGCTCCCGTTACAGAAACATCAAAAACCGAAACCTCGTGTTCATATGATGAACGTATGGATTATATTATACGCATGAAAACCCTATGGAAAACCTCAATACAGGCAACATATCGTAACTAGCCACGTTAATGCCGGATCGTATTATCTCTTCAGACAAAAAAACCGCCTCACATGGAGGCGGTCAAGTTTGTATGCATCAGATCTCGATGCACCTTCAGGAATCTGGAAACTTCTATCAAAAGGCAGTCTCGAAATCGATTCGACTACACAGCAGACAGAACCTTCATGACGCAGGACGTTCCACCATAACGCTGGTGACGGGCAACGTGCGTTGCTTATAATCCTCCATTCCGCCAAGGCTTACCGCTTCCAGAAAGTCGATCTTTTCCCGATTGTCACCTTCATTGAAAATAAAGAAGCCAGAAACACCTATATCTGCACTCTGTTTTTTCCCGGCCTGATATACGCCCGAAGACGCGGAACTACTCCATACCTGACACATGAAAGTACGTTCTTTCTCGGCGGGCGGCAGATCGATAAAGACCCATCTCTGTTTTCCAACTGACACGAGGATATCGCGTAGCACGACCCCTAAATTTGTTTCGATATAACAGCGCACATCCTGTTTATCATGCTCATGGGGAGGCCCGATCAGATGAATGGCAATACGTCGCGTCCGGGGGGACAGGCGCATAGACAGACCCGCTCCATCCTCCATGATCCGGCTTCCGAACGCCTCAAGTGCGCCCCACCCAGTGCCGTGGCGATAAACCTCAGCTGAGGTCGTACCCGCGCAAAGGGCCGTTTCATCACTTTTCGTCAGGGCATAATATCCCTGCGGCGCAAGAGGGGGCACCCATGCCAGACGCGTGGCTCCCTGCGTCAGGCCCAGGACCTTGTTCTGCAGATCCTGCACCACCTGGGACCATGTCCGAAGAACAAAATTTTTCTTGATTTCCTCTTCTTTTGCAGCGCGAAATTTCTGATCAAAGATCATTTTTTCCACAGCCTGCAACAGGGCTTTTTGTGAACCAGTCTTGTATAATACAGAAAGACCCATTCCGGCCTGCGGCAAGGATGAGTTATCAGCAGTTATTACAGGCTTCCCATAACGAAGGGACTCAGTAACCGGCAGACCCCACCCTTCATAGAAACTCGGAAAAACCGTAAAAAGGCAGTTTTCATAGAGATTTTTGAGATCTATATCATTAATGCCCCGGAGAATGATGGCCCGAGACTGCAGATCCGGATTGGAGTTAAGGCAATCTATGGCCTGATCGCCTTTATATCCCTGTGTGCCTGAAATACATACCAGAGTGGGAACCTGCTCCTTACCATGCATCATGATAAGTTTTTTCCAGACTTCAAAAGCACCTATCTGATTTTTTCTGGCCTCAAGCGTTCCAATGCACAATACATAATTCTGTCTGGACAGGTTCCAGTGTGCCAGATTTGTCGTTTTTCCGGAATCAGCTTTCTGGCTGCCAATTTCAGTAGCAGGCGTCACGACTGCTATATGCTCTGAAGGAATATATACTCCTAGTATCCGTGCTGCCGTAATCAAATCCTTCTTCGCGGAATCAGATACCGATATATAGTAATCCGCATGCTGCAATACACTTAGAAGCCATCCGATGAATTTCTTCACATCATCTGGATGACAGTATGCAGGCGCAATAGCGGGGACCACATCATGAACAAAGGGTATATAGCAGATATTATGCTTTTCTTTTGCTTCACGGATATAGATAAAATAATTTTCTATCCCCCATGACGCCCCGATGCTGATCAGCACGGCATCGCGGGGAAAAGAAAGAGCGGACTTCCCCGGCGCGAGAGTATGAAGTGCATCTACTTCAGCGCGCCATTCCTCATCATCCGAGTCTCCGGCAGCCAGGCTGAGCAAAGCAACGCGCCGGAAGCGTTCCGTCGACACTTCCACCCAATCCTCCAGAAGAGGATCTATACGACACAATATGACATTTACACCAGACAGCGTATCAAAGATATTATTTATGATGCCAATCTGGACACGCTGTATCCCGGTAGGCAAACGGTTATGCCTGAAAAATATTATCAGATCTGATATGTCGAAATATAAAGCGTTTTTTACCTGATTATTATTTGAATATTCACTATTATTGCGACCAAATCCATCCAGGATAGCTTTTAGCGAAGAAATATTTTCCAGAGTTTTTTCTGAAACATCTTTTGACAAAATATTATTTAGCTTTTCCATCTCCTTTTTGACGGCTGTTATGGTCTCAACAAAAGAAATTTTTTCTTCCTTCTCTCGATCTTCATTTCCCATATTTTTTTATTCTCCATTACACTTGCGAGATGCACATTTTTGATCTCTTACTTCTTGCACGGATTCGGAGTTCAATCTACACATATAATAGATGATATCAGGCGTGAAATGTGACGCAAGTCTGATAAATGATTGAATATCGGCATTAGTCGCCCGTTGACTGTTTCAGTCACGGCGAACAGGAACAGTGGGATATGAAGTTCGAATTGAAGATCAAGAAGAGTGGCGGTGTATACGTGACGCCAACGGTTCATCGCATCATCCGTCATGGCAATCATGCTCGTGATGCGGGAAAATGGACCGAGGCCATACGGGAATACAGGCAGGCCCTCCAACTTGATCCTTCATTATACCACATATGGATACAATACGGACACGTCGCCCATTCCGCAGGCTTTGAGGACGAGGCTGATGCCGCATACATGCAGGCTGCGAAATTACGTCCGAACACTGGGGAACCCCATCTTCACATGGGGCACTGGGCGACCAAGAACGGAAAAATTCCCAAAGCCCTCAATGCGTACGCCATTGCAGAAAATTATGCCGATACCAGACCTGATTCACTGATCGCCATACGACACCGCCTCCCTCCCACGCTTGCCATGAGCAGCGAAGAAGTTGCCGAAACGCTGCGAAAGGCCACGATCCGGCAGCACTACTATCATAATACACCCGAAGAATTACGGACTGCCGCCGCCCAATTGGAAAAACTCAAGGACCTTTTCAAGGGCAGGCAGGACCAAAAATCAGATGAAATCGTCAGTCTGATAGATGACATTGCCCCCCAACTGACAGACATCAAACCTGATGAGTCAAAACCCGGTTCAGATTATCGAGTTGTATTCGATATTACCGATCTCATCATGCATTTTCGTGGTGATCATCGATTCCCCACCGGCATTCAACGTGTCCAGGTCGAGGTCGTTATCGCTGGACTTCGTACTTATGGCACTGGACAGTTCGACCTTTGCTGTTTTGTGCCGGGTCGAGAAAAATGGGTCCAGATTCATATCGATAACTTCATCGAACTTGCCTATATGTCAGGAAGTATCGAGAACATATCCGAAGCCGAGTGGCAACAGGCCCGCAAGGAACTCCTGATCCATCTGGTCAGTAGCGAATATTACGAAGTTCCCGAAAAAACGGTTCTTGTGAATCTTGGAACATCATGGTTTATCTATAACTACTTTTTACTTGTTCGCAATTATAAAGAGAGAGGGAACTTTTACTACATTCCCTTTGTTCATGACCTTATTCCTGTCATAACGCCAGAATATTGTGCGGGCGGGGTTGTTGAGGATTATATTACATGGGTTGTCGGCGTGTATCAGCATGCTGATTTTTTCCTGGCAAATTCAGAATCAACGGCTGTGGACCTCATCAGAACGGCCAAAAAGCTGGGACGTGACCTGAACCCGGAAAACGTGGTCGTCGTGCCACTTGACGCGGATTTCCGTCGCCCGCTTCAGGACGAGATCTCCACATCTCTCCTTCATCACTGGAATCTCAAGGAAGATTCCTTTGCGCTGTTTGTATCCACGATTGAACCCCGCAAAAACCATCTCTTGGCCTTTGAGGGCTGGATAGAGCTTATTCATCGGCATGGTAAGGATGCAGTGCCGCAACTGGTCTGCATGGGTCGGAAAGGCTGGCTATATGATCGCATTGACGAACGTCTGGAAAGCAGCCCGGAACTGAAAGAGAAAATCACGTTCATATCGCGGACGTCTGATGATGAACTGGCTCTTCTATACCGGTCCTGTATGTTTACCGTATATCCCAGCCATTACGAAGGATGGGGCCTACCTATTACGGAATCGCTGTGTTACGGCAAAATACCTGTCATTGCGGACAACTCCTCCCTTCCGGAAGCCGGAGCGGGATTTTCGCTCATTTTCGAAAGCAATAATCTGGACGCTTTCGTGGGTTGTCTTGAAAAGGTGATTTTTGATTCTGATTGGCGCAAGCAGCAGGAAAAGAATATATCAACCAATTTCCGTCCCCGGACATGGGCCCAGATTGCAGACCAGATCAACACCACTTCCATCAATGTAAGCAAGCTGGTAAAGGCTTCAAAAGAGATCCCCAGGAAAGTAGAGTTAGGAAAATACTACCCCGTTTCGCTCTACAAGAAGCCACAAATCTGGCCCTCTCTTGAAAGTGGTGAGATCTTTCGTCTGGGTTTCGACTGGCTATGGCCAGAAACGGATCGGTGCCGTATTGGCCCCAACGGCGGAACATTGTGCATTACAGATCTTCCTGTCGGAAAAAGTCTGCGTATGTACATTCAGGTTTCAGGACTTACTGAAAAATCCTGCCCATTTTCGATCAGCATAGATGGCGATGTTATTTTACGCAGTATTCTGGAACGACACACGACCCGATGGATTCTGCTCGATATCCCTGAACGAAAGACCCCTTTGCTAAAGGTCTTCATTAAAGGGGAACAGACAGAAATGTGGCGTATGCATCCCTGTGGGGTCGAGCAGATTCTCCCCTATGCCCTTTCTGTTGTCGGTTTTGCGATCTGCGATGCAGATGACGAAGATATGCGTATATCATTCCTTGAATCCGCGACCGCCGGAAATCTGGAAGAGATCAGTATCTATCGGGAACCTGCGGCATAGGGCCTATTGTTCTTTGCAAGCGAGAGATTGCTTCGGAGCAACCCATCGGCAAAAAGTTTCCGGATGCCGCCTTTTTGAAAAAGGCGGCATTTTCCCTGATGTTTTTTGAAAAAAGCTCCATCAGACACTTCATTATGCCTGTGGACCCAAGATCAGACCTGTCACAACAGGCCCTACCTGGTATGTCTGTTTTCTTCCGTATAGGTAGAGAGCAGGAAATGTCCCACACTCCCGCTATCGACAAAAGCAGGCCACTTTCCTCCTGAATTGTTCACGGCCGTAAACGCATCCAACTGGATTTCATTATATCCCTTGCGGTCACATGCAGGCATATGCGCTACAGGTGCGGATGGCGGCGACTGGTTGAACCCACCGAACATCGAATGAATCATCAGGTTTGAACATTGCGATGTATTCGTCATATTGATGGCCGCACCTGACACATTCTGGACGAACATGTCCCCAATCTGCAATTGCGCACTTCCATCAAGCTGAATTGCCGCATTGTCAGGGATGTTCTTACCCAATCTTGCGCTATCTTCCCCCTGCCAGTCCAGTTGTGAGAAGAGGCCGGTTACCTGCCCCCTGGTTGTATTATCAACCCACAGGCAATATTTGCTCTGGTCACATGAAAGCTTCCCGGAATGGATTTTTGACGGATGCCCGCCAATATAATCACCGACATTGCTATCTTGCGTAAGTTGCAGGACAGAGTGTGTGCCCAGTCCGAAGATATTATCAAGGAACGGTGTATCCGCCCGTCCCAGAACAATAAGATTTTCGTTTTCCGTCTTCCAGTCCTGGATATTCCCGACCTGCTCTCTGGTCAGAAGCATGTTCTGGGGATGCGATTTCGTATTTGACTGGGTGTAATACCCCCATCCATGCACATCGTAGATCCGGTCAACATCATAGGAATGGTGTATCGAGATGCCGTAGCGATAGAATTCACCATAAATTCCATTTGCCTCAAACCGACCAACGCCATCGGCATAGACGCCGCCATATATCCCCGCGAACAGCAGGTGATTGAGGAATACACCGCCATCTATCCTGGAAAACAATATTGCTGGGGCATATTCTGTTGGCTTCCATGCAGTCCTCGCCACACTCGAAGGTGCAGGATGATCCTGATAAAGGGCAATGTCACGAATGACAGTGCCACGGGCTTCCCGTCCATGTACATGAATGGCGGGACTGCCTGCCCCTTTGCTGGTGATATGCAACCAAGTCCCGGCAGACAGGGGCATCTGCTCCTGCCACCCCGTTCCCCTGATGGTCACGGCACAGGGCACGTCAACAGTGCTGTCAATTTCATAAACCCGTGCCTGAAGCTGGATGATTCCTGCCATGCTCCTGTGGTCCCGTGCATTGCAGATCATGCTGACAGCACGCTGGATGGTCGGCGCATCATCCATGCCATCGCCCGCCAGCTTCAGGTCATCAGGAAAGATCACATCATGTACCACGGCGACCCGCGCGGCTTCGGAAACCTCCTGCGCCTGCACCGACAGGGGACAACCGAGCACGACACCGCATAACAGGAGAAATTTCTTCATCGGAATCATCTCACATATTTTGATCAGTATCCACAGGCCCCATTCCCACCCCAGTGACCTCCGTCGGAAACCCCCTCACGACAGGAGATCATCTAAAGCCGCCTGAGCCTTAACCGTCATGCACCATGTCGAGATCCGCGAACCGCGTGAATTCCCCTTCGAAGAACAGATGCACTGTCCCGGTGGGACCATGACGCTGCTTTTCAAGGATCAGTTCCGCACGATTATGGGCCAGGTCCATCTTGCGCTGCCATTCCTCCAACGCGGTCTGGTACTTGTCCTGTGAATCGAAGGACGTTTCCTTGGGCTGGCGCTGCTGCAGGTAATACTGGTCGCGATAGACGAACATGACCGCATCGGCGTCCTGCTCAATGGAACCGGATTCACGCAGGTCCGACAGCATCGGGCGCTTGTCCTCGCGGCTTTCGACCTGGCGCGATAGCTGCGACAGCGCGATGACCGGCACCGACAGTTCCTTGGCCAGCGCCTTGAGCCCCTGCGTGATCATGGAGATTTCCAGCACGCGGTTTTCCGGGCGCGTGCCGACCGACGGGCGCATCAACTGAAGGTAGTCAACCACCACAAGGCTCAGCCCCTTGGTGCGCGCAAGACGCCGGCAACGCGTGCGCATGGCCGAAAGCGAAATGGCGGGCGTATCGTCGATATGCAGCGGCAGTTGCGACAGTTCGCGGCTGACCTGCACGAAGCGGTCGAACTCCTTCTGCCCGATCTCGCCGCGACGGATACGCTCACCCGACACGCTGGCCTGTTCGGACAGGATACGGGTGGCGAGCTGTTCCGCCGACATTTCAAGCGAAAAGATCGCAACCGATCCCTTGGGCTGTGTGCCCGGCGGTCCTTCCTGCGCCTCACGCATCAGGGCACGCGCGGCGCTGAAGGCGATCTTGGTCGCCAGCGCCGTCTTGCCCATCGCCGGACGCCCGGCAAGGATCAGCAGGTCAGAGGGATGCAGGCCGCCCGTCTTCTTGTCGAGGTCACGCAGGCCGGTAGTCAGGCCCACCACATCGCCCGCGCGGGTAAAGGCCTGCTCCGCCACGTCGAGCGCTTCGGCCAGCGCCTTGTCAAAGGCAAGGAATCCGCCATCCTGCCCCTTTTCGGTGGCAAGGCGGAACAGCGCCTCCTCCCCGGCCGCGATCTGATCCACGCCGGTCATGCCGGTGCTGGATCCGAACGCGGTGTTGACGACATCCTCGCCAATGTCGATCAACTGGCGGCGCACCCATGCGTCATGGATGGCGCGGCCATAATCGGCGGCATTGATGATGCCGACCATCGCACCGGCCAGCTTCACAAGGTAGCCGGCGCCGCCCACCGCGCCCAGCACGTCGGAATTCTCGAACTCCGCGCGGAGTGTCACCGGATCGGCCAGCAGTCCGGCCTCGATCCGCCGGGAAATGGCGTCGTAGATGACGCCGTTCACCTCGTTGGCGAAATGGGCGCCGGTCAGGAAGTCCGAGACCCGGTCATAGGCGCGGTTGTTTGTCAGGATCGCGCCCAGCAGGGCCTGTTCCGCCTGCAGGTTGGCGGGGGGCGTGCGCTGGGAAATCCCGATCAGGGAACCAGAGGCGCGGGACTCGTCGGGGGAGGGATTGATCGTATTCACGGGGTCCATTCTATCCGACATCGCGGCACAGCAGGAGGGGAACAGACAGGCAAAATGATGACATCAGACCCCGAAACTCGCGACAAGGTCGGCAAGGCCATACTGCCGGTGGCGTTCCAGCCGGGCCGCCACCAGAACCGCGCGCGCCTGCGCTATGGCGGTGTCGAGGTCGGCATTGACGATCACATGGTCGAATTCGTTCCAGTGCGAAATCTCGTCACGGGCGGCCTGCATGCGGCGTTCGATCTCCTCCTTCTCGTCGGAACCGCGGCCATGCAGGCGCCGCTCCAGCTCCTCGATGGAGGGGGGCAGCACGAACAGGCCGATCACGTCATCGGGCAATGCCTTGCGGATCTGGCGATGTCCCTGCCAGTCGATGTCGAACACCATGTCGCGTCCCTCCGCCAGGGCCTGTTCCACCGGCGCGCGCGGCGTGCCATAGCCCCGGCCGAAAACGGTCGCCCATTCCAGAAGTTCGCCCGCTTCGGCCATTTGCGTGAAACGTTCCATGGTGCGAAAGTGATAATGGACACCATCCGTCTCACCCGGGCGGGGCTGGCGGGTGGTGACGGACACGGAATGCAGCAACTGGGGTTCTGATGCACGCAACGCATTGGCAATGGTGGATTTCCCGGCCCCCGACGGGGCGGAGATGACAAGGCATACCCCACGACGCGGCACCGGGGGACAGGAGGATGGCACAGGCGCGCGCGTCGTGGTCATTGGCTTGAATCCTTGCTCAGTGGTCCATGGTCCGGTCCGGCGGGGCGCCGGGTTTTCGATGTTTTATCAGGCGAAGAGTATTCTGCGAATATGAAACCCACCCCCATGCGACGCGGGACAGGCCTGCCGCAGCCCGATCGCGCCCCTGATCATTCCAGCCGCAGAACGGACGCTGCATGAACCTGTGTCGCGTCTTCATCCTGCGCCCGGTGGCCACGACACTGGTGTCGCTGGCGCTGCTGCTTGCGGGGATCTTCGCCTACCGCATCCTGCCGGTGGGGGATCTTCCGAACATTTCCGTCCCCATCATCTATGTGGAGGCGACACAGCCCGGCGCATCGCCACAGCAGATGGCCAGTTCGGTCACGACGCCGCTGGAACGCAGGCTGGGCCAGATTGCAGGCATCAACCAGATCGAGTCGGATTCCAACCAGGATTCCGCCTTCATCCTGCTGACCTTCAATGACGGGGTGAATGTCGATGCGGCCGCCAACGACGTGGAGGCCGCCCTGCGGGCCGCGCGCGCGGACATGCCCGCCACCCTGCGGTCGCAGCCCGAATACTGGAAGGCGAACCCGTCGGACAACCCGATCATCATCCTTGCGCTGACATCGGACACGCAGCCGGTCTCGCGCCTGTATGATATCGCCAAGACACGCCTGCAGCCGCTGCTGTCACAGATCCAGGGCGTGGGCTGGATCGACATCGTCGGCAGTTCCGCCCCCGCCGTGCGCGTGGACATCAATCCTTTCCCCCTGTTCAAGTACGGGCTGGGGTTCGAGGACATCCGCTCCGCCCTGGCCTCGGCCAACGCCAACACGCCCAAGGGCTTTATCCAGAACGGGCCGACGCGCTACACGCTGGCCACCAATGACCAGGCCCGCGATGCGGCGCAGTACCGCAACCTTGTCATCGGCTACCGCAGCGGGCGGCCGGTGCGCCTGTCGGATGTGGCCAAGGTGCATGACGGGGTGGAAAACGATCACAAGGTGGGCTTCTTCAACGGCCATCCCGCCGTCATGGCCATCGTGCGGCCCAAGGCCGGGGCCAACGTCATCCGGGTGATCGACCAGATCAAGGAACGCGTCCCCACCCTGCGCGCGGCCCTGCCGCAGGGCATCACGCTGACACCGGCGATGGACCGTTCGGTGACGATCCGCGCCTCTCTGGCCGATACGCAGTGGACGCTGGTCATTTCCGTCGCCCTTGTGGTGCTGGTGGTGCTGTTCTTCCTGCGCTCGCCCCGCTCCACCCTGATCCCGGCGATCACGGTGCCCATCTCGCTCGCCGGGACGCTGGCGGTGATGTACCTGTTCGGCTTCTCGCTCGATATCCTGTCGCTGATGGCGCTGACGATCGCGACCGGGTTCGTAGTGGATGACGCGATCGTGGTGCTGGAGAACATCGCACGCCACATGGAGGCCGGGATGGGCCGCATGGAGGCCACCCTGCTGGGGTCGCGTGAGATCGCCTTCACCGTGCTGTCGATCACCATTTCACTCGTTGCGGTGTTCCTGCCGCTGCTGCTGATGAGTGGCACGGCGGGAAAGGTATTCTTCGAATTTTCCATGACGCTGGCGATCACGGTCGTCGTCTCGCTGTTCCTCTCGCTCAGCCTGACGCCGATGATGTGCAGCCTGATGCTGGAGGTCAGCCACGACACGCCCCTGCCGCCGACAGCCCCCCTGTGGCAGCGTGGGATGCGGGCCTGTTCGGACGGGTTCGAAAACATGTTTTCCATGGTGCTGCGGGTGTATGAGCGCTCGCTCGAATGGGCGCTGCGCCATCATGTGCTGACGGCGCTGACGCTTCCGGCGAGTTTCTTCCTCATGATCGGCGTGCTGGTCATCATGCCCAAGGGCATCCTGCCCAAGGAAGATGTCGCCCTGATCATGAGCTTCTTCCGCGCCGACCAGACGACGTCCTTTCCGGTCCTGACCGACAAGATCCGCCAGATCAGCCAGGCCATGATGGCGGATCAGGACACGCAGGACGTCCTTGCCTTCTCCGGCGATTCCAATGTCGAGGGGCAGGCCTTCGCACAGATGATCGACCGGACCGAACGCCGCGATGGCCCGGACCAGATGATCGCACGCATCCATGACCGCATCCGCAACGTGACGGGGCTGGACCTGTCGATGTTTTCCGCAGGCGACATCAGCGGTGGCGGCGGCCGGCAGAAGGAAGGGGCCTATCGCTATATCCTGACCAGCGACAATGCCGATGACATCTACACCTGGGTGCCGCGCCTGACGGCGACGCTGCGTGACGACCCGGTGCTGAAGGACGTGACCACCGATGTCATGAACAATGGCGCGGCCGTGCATGCCAACATCGTGCGTGACGCCGCCGCGCGTTATCTGATTACACCGCAGTTGGTCAGCAACACGCTCTATGATGCGTTCGGGCAGCGTTCGGCCTCCAACATCTCGACCTCGCTTACGACCTATCATGTCGTCATGCAGGTGGAGGACCGGTTCCGCACCACGCCGGATATCCTGTCCGCCTTTCGCCTGTCCACGGCGGGCGGCACGGCGGGCGGGGGCACGGTGTCCAATACGGTGCGCGTCACAGACCCCAGCGGCACCGCCAGCAAGGAAACGCAACTGAGCGAACAGTCCTTCCGCAACTCCATCGCCAACAAACTCGCGGGGGGCAACGGGGCGTCGAACGGCTCGGCCGTGTCGTCAAGCAGCGAGACGATGGTCCCGCTGTCCGTGGTGGCGAAGCTGGAGCGCCATCCCACCGCGATCACGGTGTCGCACCGCGACGGGTTCGTCTCCGCCGCGATTTCCTTCAACCTCGCCCCCGGCAAGGCGCTGAGTGATGCGAGTGA
Source organism: Gluconacetobacter entanii (assembly GCF_013155425.1). Taxonomy (NCBI): domain Bacteria; kingdom Pseudomonadati; phylum Pseudomonadota; class Alphaproteobacteria; order Acetobacterales; family Acetobacteraceae; genus Gluconacetobacter; species Gluconacetobacter entanii. The sequence goes on from NZ_JABJWD010000066.1 coordinate 21,099, forward strand.
TGAAATCCGCACGACCATGGTCAGGATGCATGTCCCGTCCACCATCCAGGGCGGATTTTCCGGACAGGCGGCCGAGTTCCAGAAGGCCCTCGTCAACGAGGTGCTGATCTTCATCGCGGCGCTGATGACGATGTACGTCACGCTGGGCATCCTGTATGAAAGCTACATCCATCCGCTGACGATCCTGTCCACCCTGCCGTCAGCGGCGGTGGGGGCGGTGCTGGCGCTGTGGCTGACGGGGCAGGAATTCTCCCTGATCGCGATGATCGGCATGATCCTGCTGGTGGGGATCGTGAAGAAGAATGCCATCCTGATGGTGGATTTCGCCCTGCATGCTGAACGCGACGGCGGCATGCAGCCCGAAGACGCCATCCGCGAGGCCTGCGTCAAACGCTTCCGCCCCATCGTCATGACCACGCTGGCGGCGGCATTCGGGGCTGTTCCATTGATCATCAGCGACGGCTACGGCATCGAACTGCGCCGCCCGCTGGGCATCGCGGTAGTGGGGGGGCTGGCGATGAGCCAGTTGCTGACGCTCTACACCACGCCGGTCATCTATATCTACCTTGACCGGCTGCGTGCATGGGGCAAGCGGCAGGTCCTGCGCCTGCGGAGAAAAAATAATCCGATCAAGGCATAAAAAATGAAAAAAGGGGGTTGCGGCCCCGGTGAGGTCGGGTTAAAAGCCGCCTCACAGCGCACCCGTAGCTCAACTGGATAGAGCACCAGACTACGAATCTGGGGGTTAGAGGTTCGAGTCCTTTCGGGTGCGCCACTTTTCTTTCCAAAATATAATCTGCTGTCTGGGACAGGGGCGATGCCCGATCCTGATGGATTTGGTCTTGTCCGCCATTCCTGCGTGCAGGATAAGGAAGGCGGTCGCCTGTCCTGCGTTACCTGCTGCTACCACACTGATCCGTTGATCTTCCCCTCAATGGGACAGGGACGGAAAGACCGCGCATTCAGATCCAAGAAGACGCCTTCCGACCGCACCGCAAATGTAGCCGATACCCCATCATACGCTTGGGGCTTCATAAGCAGGGATCGGGGCGTTGAGGGTGGCGCGCCGGAAGGGCGGATGGCCTGCCCGTCCTGTGGCCGCGACCGAAATTATCTTTATGGTCGCCGGGTGTGCTGCGCACGCTGCAATCGCCACTGGTCGGTCACAGCCAGCACAGTGATGAGTGGCATGATCCCATTGCCCGTTTCCGTCCGGCCCACTGCGGACTTTAAGCTCATCCCCCAGACAGACCCATAATCGCTATCTCAGGCTTGGAAGGCATCCTGCACGCACCGGAAGCGCCCCAAGCCGCGACAACCGGGCCTGCGACATTCAGTGATCGGCGCACGCAGACCATTTCCTTCGGGATGACAGCAACCTGCCCTTCCGTGAACCGGCCATGTTTCATGCGTCCGTATGTTTCCTGATTGGGCTGTAATGAAACCAGGCACCCAGGAAGAATGCAGGACTTTAAAAAAAGCCCTGCATTTTCCATTGATCTTCAAGCCATCAGCCGTATCGGCCATTCCTCTACATTGAGGAAGTCAGCCTGCTTCATCTCAATTTCCTACATTCAAACCAAGGAAAAAAAGGAGTGACAGGCGTCTCAGGTAGCACGAAGTTTTTTGTCCCTCCTCCGCCATCTAGGACGGATTTGAGAAAAGTTCCTGAACTGCACCGTAAACTTCATCAATATTAATCAATTTAATGCATGCTACATCTTTAGCACACTCGTCATAATTATGATGCAGTGAGCATCCTGCACACGGAACGCGGCGACTAATCGCTATCCCCCCTCGTTCCTGTCCCCATTCTTCCCATCCTATGCGTGACGAATGAAGGCTTACGACCTGCGCCCCACGCAGTGATGCCAGATGCTTGGGGCCAGAATCATTCCCCACGAATACGGACGCAAATGAAAGGAAAGTATCGAAATGATCAAATGGCATCTGACCCGTTATATATACGATCATGCCATTATTTAACAGGTCCTCAGGCAGACGTGCTTTCTGTTCTGCATTTTCCGCCATATACACAACGCGCACGTTCATTTCCCGCACGATACGTTCAGCAAGTTCAACGTAATGTGGCCAGTGGGTAAATTTGATACGTGCGCCGCTATGTATAACGATATAGGGTTCTGTTGCCGGAACGCCATACGGCACAAGCGTATCGCGTGTAATGTCATCACGCTTTTCAACACGGGCGCCACTGTCCATGGCGAGGGAAATGGCCTCACCTATGATTGCGGTCCGTGCTGAATGCTTGATAAAATCACAGCCAGTACTGGGATCATAACTGGAAAAGTTCAGGTCCATCGATTTACGCGGACCGCCAAAGCCTACTGTCAAAGGTGCTTGCAGAAGTGGCAGCAGTTTATATGAATTGGCCGAAACCGGCAGATCAACCGCCAGGTCAAATTTGTACTGGGCAAGTTTTTTCTTTAACCTGACCTGTTCTTCCAAAGGCATGACACGCTGATGGGACACCGGATCATCGGGAAATTCGACGATCACGATGTCATCAAAGATTCCCAATGTACGTGCCAGTGCCTCATTCGCGCGGCCTAACAGCCCGACAATTTTTGCATCCGGAAATGTAGTACGAATTTTGCGAAGGGACGGAATTGACGCAACCAGGTCCCCAAGCTGATCCGGCCGCAATACGGCAATGGTTTTGATATCGAATGGAATGGAACGTGTTGTACAGCAGTGAAGAACGCTCGGACGTGCGTTTATCTGATCCACTATCGACAGGGAGGAGCCTTTATCAATCGGGGCTATAATCGCGTCAGAGTTCTGATAATAATATTCAGGGAACGGCGGTGCTACGATAAGCCTCTGACGATACCAGGTCTTGTTTTCAACTTCTTCTTCAAGGTCGGATGACTGCGCACGGAAGGTAAAGTCATGCCACCCTGACTTCACATCCGTGAAATCCACCCAGGCATTATAGCAGTATTTCCGAATTTTATGATTCGACTTTTCCCGAGGCTGGGCCGCTATGGTCAATGGCTCACTATGGAACAGCTTTCCATCCATGAAGATATCTATTCGTTCCAGCAGAACGGAAGATACAAAATACCCACGCAGCGCCGCAATGCCCCGAACGGTCAGGCCCTGTCCCCATTCAGTGTGCTGTGGCGTTCCATGTCGCGTGGGAACGATCACTTCCTGATGGTTAATGCACAGGTCTTCGTACGATCGTGGAATAAGCGTGCCATCCAGCAAAGGACTTGTAAAATCTTCAAGTTCGATATCACTGGAAAGACGACCGTCTTTCGACGCTTCCAGAAACGCTTTTTTTGAACGTTCGATGAGAAGTTCGCTCGACTTTTCAAGATTCTCCGCTTCTTCTGCGGGGATCTTCCAGCCCGGTTTCAGGGTAACTGCCGACCTGTAGAAATGAAGCGCATCCTCATAACGTCCGATAGTTTTATAAAAATGCCCGAGCTGACAGGATATTTCCGGGTCCGCGGGGTTCATCTTGTATGCCGATAGATAATGCCGGGAGGCAGAGGGAAAATCTCTTGCTTCCTTATACATATGCCCTACCTGAATTCGGATGCCCTGATCTTCACGAATTTCCAGAGCATGCAGGTAAAGCTTGGCTGCTTCAGAAAAGCGCCCCATATCGCGGGCGGCATCGGCGGCGGCAAGCCTGCGATCCCACTCCTGATTATTGGAATTTGATTTTTTATTGAAAATTTTTCTGAAAACCCGGCGCGGGGGGGGAATTCGGATCAGATTTTTCAGGGGCATTTTAAGGAGACTCATCCATGAGATAAACGTCTGCTCCGATAGCCAGAATCCACGGGAGCAGGCTTCGTTACGATTGGCATATTTACCTTAAATCCTAACACAGCGATATCGCCTCCTGCAATAGAATACAAATCCTGGCAATATGTTACATTGCGGACAATTCAGGCAAGAAAACCATGAATCCATTTTATCATTCCAGAAATAAAGCATAATTTCCTGATCTGCATAAATATAGACATGAAATATTTTACCAGAACGTGAAAATACTTTCATTCAAGAACATGGTTTTGGACGAAATTCGAACGGTCATCAGGATTTTCAACAACCATGCGCCACTCATGTCCACTGCCATCACTCTCCCGTTCCGCAATTTCTCCCATATATGGTGCTGAACCCCATCAGAAACGGCCTGCGCCATTTTATTCCTCCAAAAGGCTGGCTGAAAAAGAAACCAAAAAATAACATTATGAATTAAAAAGGTTTTTTGAATATTTCTGGTTCTGTTGGGGATTATCATGAATTGATAACTGCGGCGACAGGATGGATCATGGCTGCGAATGATCTGCCTGTCTTGTCCCTCCGCATGGAAATGCGCTTGAACTGATTGATTTTGCAGAAGAAGTTTCCGATAAGATGCCGCGCTTTGAACAGGGCTTTATCGAACGGGCGCCTGTCAAGGCGGTTCCTGCGCTGGGGAATGACCTCCCAGACGCCTTGCGCACGTAGGGCATCTGCGATCCGGTGGACGTCAAACGCCCTGTCGGCAGGAAGCCCCCAAATCCGGCGGTTCAGGAAGGGGCGCAACCCCGACCGTGTCGTAATGCTGGCTGGGGATAAGCGTAAAGCGGACCAGATTGCCCAGGACGTCAGTCATGGTGATGATCCTGGTGGACCATCCTGTTACACTACGTCCGATCACCTGTTTTTCGGTCCCCCTTTTGCGCCCTTGCCGTGGCGGTGAACCCGGACCACCGTGCCGTCGCACCATCGCATATTCCATGCCTGCATCGTCAGGGACGGCTTTGAGAATCTTCTGGACAACCCCGGCCTTCGTCCAGTCTCTGCAACGCGTGCAAACCGAGTTCCAGTGTCCGAAATACATCGGCAGATCCCGCCATGGACTGCCATTACGGGCAACCCACAACAGGCCCCGGAAGGTTATTCTCAAACAGCCTTTGAACCAATGCGGCACGGGTTCCATTATCTCTCTGCCTGCTGGATGGCATGAGTCATGCCGCCAGCCGGCAGGTCCGCATAATAGCCTGTCCTCCACGTTTCTTGTTTCCATGTGGATTTTGCATATGCTAGATTTTCTATGTCTATCCAGTGGAGTCTTTGAGGGTAATGAAGCCAGCCGTTTTTCTGGACCGTGACGGCGTCATCAATGTCGATGTGGGCTATCCCCACCGTATCAAAGACTTTGAGTTCATCGCGCATGCTCCCCAGGCCATTGCCCGCATCAACGCCAGTGGCCGGCTGGCCGTTGTCGTCACCAATCAGTCCGGCATCGCCCGGGGCCTGTACGAAGAAGCGGATGCCGAGGCCTTCAACGCGCACATTCAGGAACAGCTCCGTCCATGGGGGGCGCATATCGATGCGTTTTACCTGTGTCCCTATCATCCTGATGCTACGGTCGCGCGCTACCGGGCGGACCATCCGGACCGCAAGCCACGGCCCGGCATGATCGAACGTGCGATCAGGGATCTCGGCATCGACCGCGCCGCTTCCTTCCTGATCGGCGACCGGACGACGGACATACAGGCGGCACAGGCTGCTGGTATGCCCGGATATCTCTTTACGGGCACCGATCTCGACGCTTTTATACGCCCGCTACTGCTCTCCTCCCGTGCTGAATCCCTGAATATGTGATCCTGGAATGATTGAGAATTTTAAATTTGGTCGCCTCTGCATCATTGGGGACCTTCTGGTTGACCAGTATGTCTTTGGATCGGTCAACCGGATCTCGCCAGAGGCTCCCGTGCCGGTTCTGCTTCATTCCCATCGCATAACCGTGCCGGGGGGGGCCGCCAATGTGGCCGCCAATGCCGCCGCCTTGGGATGCAAGGTGAACCTGATCGGTGTGGTGGGCGCGGACCGGGCTGCCGATACCCTGCGTGAGGTCATGGCCCCCTGGCCGGATGTCGAACTCAGCTTCGTCAAGGACCCGGCATGGACCACCATCACCAAGACCCGCATTCTCAGCGGGCAGCAGCAGATCGTCCGCATCGACGAAGAGCAGGTGGGCACCCTGTCCCCCACAACGCCGGAACAGCTGATCGCGGCGACGCTTGAGGCGCTTGGCAATGCCGACGTGCTGGTCTGTTCGGATTACGCCAAGGGCGTGCTGTCGGATGAAGTTCTGGCGGTCGTGATCAGGGCAGCGCGCGAAAAGGGCATCCCCGTCATTGTCGATCCGAAGCGTACCACTTTCGAAGCCTATCGCGGGGCGACTCTTGTAACCCCCAACCGTTCGGAAATGACGCGGGCCACGGGCCTGCCGCTGAAAACGGAAAAGCAGATAGAGGCGGCGGCGCAGGCCGCATCGCAGCAGTTCGGCGGCGACGTGCTGCTGACCCGCTCCGAAGATGGCATGACCCTGTGGCAGCAGGAGGGGGACTGCCTGCATGTCACGGCCCGCCGCTCCGAAGTCAGCGATGTATCGGGGGCGGGCGATACGGTGCTGGCAACGGTGGCAAGCGTCCTTTCGGCAGGTCAGAAGCTGGAGACGGCGGTGGTGATCGCGGCGGCGGCGGCGGCGGTTTCCGTCAGCAAGCTTGGCACCGCGACAGTCTCACGCGCGGAACTGAGCGCGGAACTGCAGAGCGAGATGAATGATGCTGGCGCGCTGGTCCCGCTTGAACAGGCAAAGGACATTGTCGCCAACTGGCATCGGCATGGCGCGCAGGTCGTCTTCACCAATGGCTGTTTCGACCTGATCCATCCCGGCCATATCCAGTTGATCCGCGCCGCCGCCAACGAAGGGGACAAACTGATCGTCGCGCTGAATACGGACCGCTCCGTCAAGCGCCTGAAAGGGGACAGCCGCCCGATCCAGGACGAAATCGCCCGCGCGACCGTCATGGGCGCACTGCGCGATGTCGATCTCGTGGTGCTGTTTGACGAGGAAACACCGCTTGAGACCATCATGACGCTGCGTCCGGATGTGGTGGTCAAGGGTGCCGACTATACCGAAGATCAGGTGGTGGGCGGCGATTTTGTAAAGCAGTATGGCGGCCGCGTCGCGCTGGTTGACATCGTGCAGGGACGTTCGACATCATCGCTGGTCAAGAAAGCGCGGACACCTGCCGACTCCAGTTGCGAAAACACCCCCGTTTCGCAATAACGGCAGCCGTGGACTCCATAAACAAGAATAAGAAATAAAAAAGAGGTATTGCATTGCCGCACGATACATGGCGTCTCTGGCTGTCACAGAGCGCGCTTCCCCTGTGGGCTGGTATAGGGTTTGATTCCGGGCGTCGTCTGTTTCATGAACGCCTGACGTTTGAACACCAGCCCATAGAGCTGCCGGAACTGCGCCTGATGGTGCAGGCACGGCAGGTTTCGACCTACTGCCGTGCGGAACTGGATGGTTTCTGCAAGACGGCGGCCCAATCCCTTGAATGCCTGCACGAAGTCGAACGCCGTTACCGGCGCAGCGACGGTGCCCCGGGCTGGATTTTCTCCCTTGGGCCAGACGGACGTCCTGCCGACAGGCGACGCGATCTGTATGCCCATGCCTTCATCCTGTTCGCCTATGGCTGGGCATACCGGGTGTCGCACGATCCCGCATACCTGACCGTTGCGCGTGAAACCACGCTTGAAATCGACCAGATTTTCCTGACGCAACAGGGGGGATACCGCGATACCGTTCCGCCGGCGGACAGCATCCATCGCCAGAACCCGCATATGCATCTGCTGGAAGCCTATCTTGTCCTGTTCGATGTCTCGGGCGACAGTTTCTACCTTGATTACGCACGGCGTCTTGTTGCGCTGGCGCTGAAGCACTTCATCCTTCCCGGCACCGGGATGCTGCTTGAATTCTTTGACAGTGCGTGGGAGCCGCTTCAGGCGGCAGGACATAACCGCGTCGAACCAGGGCACCTGTTCGAATGGTCGTGGCTTTTCTCCGAATTCGCCCGCCTTGCCCCCGCAGATCCCGATATCACCGCCATCGTGCATGCCAGCAAGAAACTGGCGGAGACGGCGCTGGCCCATGGGGTGGATGCCGATACGCTTGCCGTCTGTGACGCCATTACCGAAAATGGCGTCCGGCTGGAGGAATCGACACGCATCTGGCCGCAGACCGAATTCCTGCGCATTCTCGCCCGTCGTGCCCGCGGCGGGGATACGAAAGCGGCAGGTTTCATTGAACGTCAGAGCAGGCTTTTCTTTGAAAATTACGCACCTGCGCGACTGCGTGGGGGGTGGATTGACCGCCTTGACGTGCATGGCGTGGCCCTTACCGACCATATGCCGGCAAGTTCGCTGTACCATATCTATGGCGGGGCGATTGAATACCTTACGACCGCATGAAAAAAGTGTCGCCTTTTTCCGGAAAGGCGATGCCTTGCAAAGCTTTCTGAAAAAATCTTCGCCAAAAACTTCCTTACGTTTTAAGGAGATTACGCATTACCCGGCGGCCTCGGTCTCACATGCCTGACGCACGACGGTACGCACACTCTCGCGCCAGTCCGGCAGCCTGACACCGAAAACCTCATACAACCGTTGCGTATCCAGTCGTGTATCGGCCGGGCGATAGGCAGGCGTCGGCCAGTCTGCTGTTGCGATGGGCACAATCCCCGGACGCGGCCGTCCCAGCACGTGGGCTTCGTCCATGACCACGCTGGCCAGATCATACCACGATGCCCCCCCATAGCCCGCGGCGTGAAAGATACCACCATACCCCGCATGCCATCCCCCGGCCCGCAGTCGCGCCACGATATCCATGATGCCGGATGCCAGGTCATCCGCACTGGTGGGATTGCCGAACTGGTCCCCCACCACACGTAATTCCGGCCGCGTTTCCCCCGCTTTCAGCATCGTACGCACGAAATTACGGCCATGCGCGGAATAGACCCACGCAGTGCGCAATATGATCGAACGGTCATGCGCGGCCAGGACTGCAGCCTCCCCCTCCGCCTTGGACAGGCCATAGACGCAGCGGGGATCCACGGTATCGGTTTCGCGGTAGGGCGTTCCCTTCTGACCGTTGAAGACATAATCCGTGGAAACATGGATGAAGGGAATTTCCCGCCGGGCACAGCCACGCGCCAGCAACGCCGGCCCATCACGGTTGGCGCGCATCGCGCCTGCCACATCCTGCTCGGCCGCATCCACTGCCGTCCATGCGGCCGTGTTGATGACAATGGCCGGCATGTGCGCCTCCATGACCATATCCACCGTCTCGGGCCGGTCAAAATCGAACTCTGGCCGTCCGACGACGCGAATATCGTCCCCGCCGACCCTGCCAAGCGAATGTGCCAGTTGCCCGTGGCCTCCCGTTACAAGGACGGTGCCGGGGAAATATTGCCTGCCATCGTTCATGGTCATTCACCGAAGGTAAAAATACCGGAAACGGACAACAGATCCCCCGCGGCAGCATCCTTGTCCGACACGATGGCGTCGCCTGGCGCGACCGGCCAGTCGATCGCGAGTGCGGGATCATTCCACAGCACCGCGCATTCGCTTTCGCGGTTCCACACATCGGTGCACTTGTACTGCACCACCACGTCATCGGACAGGGTGCAAAACCCGTGCAGGAAACCCGGTGGAATCCACAGTTGCGATCCATTTTCTCCCGTCAGGGTCGCGGCGACCCATTTCCCGAATGTCGGCGACCCGATGCGGATGTCCACCGCCACGTCCCAGATCGCCCCCTGCGTGCAGCGCACCAGTTTTCCCTGTGCATGCGGCGGCGCCTGACAGTGCAGGCCGCGTACGACGCCCTTCTGCCGCGACAGACTCTGGTTATCCTGCACGAACGGCAGCGTCAGGCCATGCGTCGCCATACGTGGCGCATTGAAGGTTTCGGTGAAATATCCGCGACTATCCTCGAAACGGGCAGGCGTGATCAGGAGGATATCGGGAATGGTCAGTTTTTCGACATGCATCCGGCGAAATTCCTTGGGTCATACACGCAATTTCCGCCTGCAACGGGAAAAGGTAACCCTATGTTATCAATTCTGGGATAATGAAGCAGATCATATCCCGCTTTGAATTACTCAATTCACACAATCACTATTCTACACTTCTTAACAATATATAAATACATGCGGTCATATACATGCGTATTCTCCTGACAGGTGGCTGCGGCTTCATCGGATCGGCAGTGGTGCGACACGTCATCCGGCATACCGGGCATGAAATCGTCAATGTCGATTGCCTGACCTATGCCGCAAGCCCACAGGCCCTCGAACATGCACCCGCCAGCCCGCGTTACCGTTTCGAACGGCACGATATCGCCGACGCCCCGGCCATGGCGCGCCTGTTCGCGCAGTACCGCCCCGATGCGGTCATGCACCTTGCCGCAGAAAGCCATGTGGACCGCTCCATCGACATGCCATCCACCTTCATCAGGACCAATATCGTCGGCACATCGGTGCTGCTTGATGCAGCGCGGCACTACTGGCAGGGGCTGGACAGGGCGGCGCAGGCCCGCTTCCGCTTCCATCATATTTCCACTGATGAAGTATTCGGCGCGCTGGCCCCGCACGATCCGCCCTTCACCGAAACCACGCCCTATGACCCGCGCAGTCCCTATTCCGCCAGCAAGGCTTCCTCCGACCATCTGGTCCGGGCATGGTATCATACCTATGGCCTGCCGACATTCGTCACGAACACGACAAACAATTACGGAATCTGGCATTTTCCGGAAAAACTGATCCCGCTGACGATCATAAACGCCATCATGGGCGATCCCCTGCCGGTCTATGGCGCGGGGCAGAACATCCGCGACTGGCTGTTCGTGGAAGACCATGCCGAAGCACTGGTGCGTGCACTCCAGCATGGGCAGCCGGGCGAGACCTACGCCATCGGCGCGCGCCAGCCCCGCACCAACATGCAGGTCGTGACCAGCCTGTGCGCCATCCTTGATGAACTGCGCCCCGATCCGGCAGGTCGGCATGAACGCCTGATCCGGCATGTCCATGACCGGCCCGGCCATGACTTCCGTTATGAAATTGATCCCACCCATGCCGAAAACGCCTTGGGATGGCGTCCGCGCCACGATTTCGAACAGGGACTGCGCCGGACCGTGCAATGGTACCTGGATCACGCATCATGGTGGCAGGCCATCCGCAAGGAACGTTACGCGGGACAACGCCTTGGGCAGGCGGCGACACTGGAGATGTCATGACCAACGCACAGTCATCCCACCCGCCACGCAAGGGCATCGTGCTGGCGGGCGGATCAGGAACACGCCTGCATCCCATGACGCTGGCATCGAGCAAGCAGATGCTGCCGGTTTATGACAAACCGATGATCTATTACCCGCTTTCGACGCTGATGCTGGCAGGTATCCGCGACATCATGGTCATTTCCACCCCGCAGGATCTGCCACAGTTCCGCCGCCTGCTGGGCGATGGGTCGCAGTACGGGGTTTCCTTTTCCTATCGCGAACAGCCAACCCCCGATGGCATCGCGCAGGCATTCATCATCGCCGAGGACTGGATCGATGGCGCATCCTGTGCGCTGATCCTTGGCGACAACCTGATCTTTGCCGACCATCTGGCACAGATATTGCAGAAATCCGCCAGACTGGAACACGGGGCTACGGTTTTCGCCTATCAGGTACGTGATCCTGAACGTTATGGCGTCGTTTCCTTTGCGCCTGACGGCACGGCGATGGATATTGTCGAAAAGCCCCGCTCCCCCCTATCCAACTGGGCCGTAACGGGGTTGTATTTCTATGACGCACGGGTCTGCGAATTCGCGTCCCGCCTGGCTCCATCGCCTCGTGGCGAACTGGAGATCACGGACCTGAACATGATCTACCTGCAGGAACGTTCGCTACGGGTGGAACCTCTGGGACGGGGCTGTGCATGGCTGGACGCGGGCATGCCCGACAGCCTGATCCAGGCTGGCACATTCGTGCAGACCATCCAGTCACGTCAGGGCATGCTCATCGGATCTCCGGCGGAGGTTGCATTCCGCATGGGCTATATCGACGCGGAACAGTTGCGCCACTGGGCCGGACGGATGATCAAGACCGAACTGGGCCGCACTCTGTACGCCATCGCCGGAGGGCAGTAAGGCCGCCCCGACAACAGCCCGAACGGTTAGAAGTTTTTGGTGAAGCCTTTTTGAAACAAGGCGACACCCGAAACTTTTTACTGTTTTCACAGACGGGGCGTTTTCAGACAGTCCCTTAAATCTGCAGGATGGTCCCAAAATCGAAATCCTGCCCATCCGGGTTCGCCCCAATCCGGATGGTGGTGGGTGTCGCCATGGAATAGGGAGGCACCGGCAGGTTGTAAGGGGCGGGCGCCCCCTTGAACACACGCCCTGCCAGATCGAACATCGACCCATGACACGGGCAGGCGTACCCACCGGGCCAGTCATCGCCACCTGTCCCCTCCGGCAGGGGACGATAGGCCGGGATGCAGCCCAGATGTGTGCAGATCCCGACCACAACCCCATATTCCGGCACGATGGAACGATGCCAGTTGGTAGCGTAAGGCGGCTGCTGCCGGTCGGACGAACGTTCATCACGCAGGCGACGCGTCAGGTCCGCCTGCTGCATCCGCGCCAGCGCCTGTGGCGTACGGTGGGTGACGAAAACGGGCCGCCCCTGCCATGTCACAACAATCTGCTGCCCTGGGGGCAGGCGCGAAATATCGACGTTCACCGGCATATGCGCCGCCGCGCTGTCTCGGGGCGCCAGACTCTGCAGGAATGGCCACAGACATGCCCCTGCCCCGGTCACGGCAGTCGCGGCCGTCACCATACCCAGAAAATCACGCCGTCCACCGCCTGACGCAGGCGTTGCGCTATTGTCGGTATCGTCTGTCATCTGGATTTCATATCCGCAGATGGCCATAACGGAAAGGGAATATCACATTCCTCAGGGCGCAAACCATATCCCTCACCCGGAAGGCAAGGGCACTGCCCTTGACCGGCCAAAGGTCACGGACCTCTGGAAACCATGACCTGAACGAACCGGGGTACAGAGGCCTGTGGCTCCTGCCGGATCCGGGCAGAGTCCGGATGCCTCAGGAAAGCGAAGACGGCAGCGACCGCGTCTTCTCGAAACGCGGCGCGAACGGCAGCAGCACAAGGAAATAGCCAAAATAATACAGCGTGGCGCACCGTCCCGCGATCATCCACGCCCCCGCCGCATGATGCCGTCCGACAAGCCCCAGCAACACGAACGCTACCACCAGCCCGAACAGGCCGATACGGCACAGCGGGCGAAACCGGGCGGAGCGCACGGGCGACGGGTCCAGCCACGGCACCGCGAACAGGACCAGCACCGCCCCGGCGGAGGCGACAAGTCCCCCGAACTTTGACGGCACCGATTGCAGGATGCCGTAGAACGGCAGGAAATACCATTCAGGTTCGATATCGGTCGGCGTATGCAGCGGATTGGCCGGACGATAGTTCGCCGGTTCCGAAAGCAGGTCCGGCCACAGGAAGGCCAGCGCGGCAAACACGATGCCAAACAACACCAGACCCACCATGTCCTTGCTGCTGTAATAGGGATGGAAGGGCACCGTGTCCGAAGGCTTTGCCGGTTCCACGCCCTGCGGATTGTTGGAGCCCGAGATATGTAGTGCTGCGACATGCAGCCCCACGATCCCCACGATCGCGAACGCCATCACGAAATGCAGCACGAAGAAGCGATGGACGAACACATCGCCCAGCGCGTCGCTGCCCTCCATCACATGTTCCAGCCCGGGGCCAATGCCGGGAATGGCACCGACCGCCTTGCCCACCACGTCAGCACCCCAGTACGACATCTGCCCCCAGGGCAGGACATACCCGGCAAAGGCCGTCACCATCGTCATGACCAGCAGCACAAGGCCCGTCAGCCACAGGATCTCACGCGGGGCCTTGTATGACCCGTAATACAGGCCCCGGTACAGGTGCACATACAGCGCCCCCATGAACAGGCTGGCCCCCGTCATGTGCAGCGCCCGCAGCAGCCAGCCGGCAGGCACCTGACGCTCGATCACCTCGATCGACGCAAAGGCGCTGGCCGCGGCAGGGGTATAGTTCATGGCAAGGAAGATGCCCGTCGCCAGCATCAGGATGAGGACAACACACAGGATCGCGCCGAAATTCCACAATCCGTTCAGGTTACGCGGCATGCGGTAATCCACATACTCGGCCCGGAACCACCGGACGACATGCAGGCGACGGTCGATCCACGCAATGATGCCGGTTTCGGACTGCTGGTCCGTCCCCTGCACGATCTCTGGACCGTTCATCCCCTTCTCCCTTCCCATCACGCATCCTGACGTGGGTATGCCGCAGCGATCAGGTCTTCTACCTGCTTTCAGGCACGTTTAACAGAAGGGACGCCCCGCCATGTCCGGCGGGGCTTTGGGAATGCTCAAAACCAGTGCATTGATAACAAATAAAAGTTTTTGGTGAAGCTTTTTCCAAAAAGCTTCGAAAGACGCCGCCTTTTTCGATCAAAAGGCGGCACCCAAAAACTTTTATGATTTCAGCGTATTACCCGGCATCAGAACAGCAGGATGGCACCACCCGAGGCCGTGTTGTCGGTTGCGCGCGCCGGGCCATGCGCCTTCGATTCCGTATGGGCATATTCACCCACGATGTTGAGCCAGTCGGTCAGGCTGTAGAACAGGGCACCGACTTCGGACTCGTTGCGCGCGACAAGGCTGGGATCATTCTCGCCCCGCGCTTCGTAAAGGTTACTGACACCATAGCTTCCGACCAGCTTGATCTTCTTGGTGACGTTATACATCCCCTGCAGATAGTAGCCTTCGGACGCACGCTTGTGCCCGTTCGACGCCACACCGTCGAAGAACAGGCCCGTCGTGCCAAGGCCGCTGCCGCGATAGTAGTAAGCCACGCCCTGGAACGGGCCATAGGTCAGCTTGGTGCCGATTTCGCCCGCTTCCGCCGTCACACCGCGCTTTTCCCCTTCGGAAACCGGCACGGTGGATGTGGTGGTCTGGACCATGTTGTAGATCCCGCCATCCATGCCGCCGGTCGTGACCTCACGCAGCGCAGTGGTCACGGTCGTCGTCTGGGTGCGGGTCAGGTCCTGCTGGTGCTGCGTCAGGAAACTGGCCCAGATGCGACCCGTCAGGCCCCCGATCTTGAAGTCATAGGTAACCTTGCCCTGCACCATGGGCGAACTGTGCTGCGTCGATCCGGCGGACAGGTTGTCGCCCGCGAAATTGTACTCATCCAATGGCTCCAGAATACCGATATTCCCCTGGAAACCGGCGATCTTGGGCGACAGGTACGAAATCTGCGGGATCCAGTCGGCATACACGTAACCGACACCGATACGGCCAAGCGACGTATTGCCCGGCTGGGTATTGCTGCCGGTGGAACCGACACTCAGCAGGGTCGCGTCATTGAGGATCGCGTCACCGCCAAAGATACCGAGGTCACGACCGATCTTGATCGTGCCGAACGATTTCGTGCCCGCCGTCACGAACACCTGACGAAAATCGATGCCCGCGGTGCCAAGGCCGACCGAACTGCCGCCGGAGTTGGCGTTCATCGCGCCGGGCTTGTTATTGTCGATGCCCGGATACATGCCCATGACAGCGGACATGTCGATGCCCGCCTGCGTTGTGGACAGTTTCAGGATCAGGCCCGCAGGCAGCAGGCCGTTACGCAGCGAGGAGGAGTCAAACCCGTTCGGCCCGGTGGACACCCCGCCATTGACGGTACCCCCACGGCCCGGACTGTTGAACGTATAGAACCCGTTGACGAAGCCCGACAGGTTGATCTTGACCGGCCCGGCGTCAAAGGTCAGGCCCTTGCCGGGGACGTATTTCTCCATCCGCACGAACCCCTCGCCATAGGACGGGCCGCCGGGCTGCATCGACAGCATGGCGGTGCGCGCGGCCTCCGCACTCTGCGCGGCGGAGGCCGCTGCAGCACGGGCCTGCGTCACCATGTCGGCGGTCTCGTCCGCGCCACCGATGCCGACATCACCGGGCAGTACGGTATGGATGGGATTGTCCGGCGTTCCGGGGGCCGCCGGGCGCGCGGGCGACACATGGCGGGTCGTCGCGGCCATGCGACTGCCCCGCGCGGCGGAAGCATCGGCGCGCGCGTGGCTCAGATGCTTGGCCAGCAGTCCCTTATACTCGCTGGAGGTCAGGCTACCCTTGGCACGCAGGATATCGAGCAGATCGCTGTAATCATCGGCCCGCGCCACACGCGGTTCCATCAGATGCCCGGCACTGGCGGTCAGAACGACAACGGCCCCTATTCTGGCCAACCTTCTCGCCGACATCTGATCGTTCCTTCCGTGCACTTTGCCTGAATATTACCGGGTGACCGCTTCAGGGCATTTCTGTTGGATATGATCCGATGGGTCAATGGTGCCCCCGGCGCGCCCCATGGCCATGCCGCATCCTTCCGGTGGAAAATTCTGTCCCGCCTGAATCGTAAAAGTTCCCACCACCACACCAGATGTTGATGCCACGAATCAGGTACATCAACTGTCTGTGCGCGCACTGTCACCCAACCGGACGCGATATATGCGCGGCATAAAGAAGTTCCATGTAAAAACTATTGTTTTCACGTTTTGTCATGTACCGTGAAATCAGTACGTTAGGACAAAACCCGAAAAACGCCCCATGAATTCAGGGGCGGAAAAAGGGAACCGGAGGCGTTAAAATCGGCATCATGAAAATGTGATTTCAACGCTGATTTTAACTTGGACAGTTGCAGTGAAACTACAGATCGCACAAATCTGTTCAAACAATCGTGTGTACAAACAATCGTGTGATTTGTATTTCCTGAACCTGCCCTGCATCTTCATCCGTCATGCCGGGCGTAATAATCCTGGTACCAGGCCACAAAACGCTCTACCCCCGCCTGCAGCGGCGTCTGGGGGCGAAAACCCGTCAGGCGTTCCAGCAGGGAGGCGTCGGCCCATGTCCGTTTCATATCCCCCGGCTGCATCGGCAGGAAGTTGATCCGGGCGGTCCGGCCAAGGCATGTTTCGATCTCGTGGACGAAATCCATCAGCGGCACGGGCTGCCCGTTGCCCACATTGACCACGCGATAGGGCGCGACCGGACTGCACCCCGTCGCCACATCTCCACTGACCGGCACACAGGGCAGCAGGCGCAGGACGGATTCCACCACGTCATCAATATAGGTGAAGTCACGCTCCATCTGCCCATTGCCATACACGTCGATCGCACGTCCCCGCAGGATCGCATCGACGAACAGGAACAGCGCCATGTCGGGTCGGCCCCATGTCCCGTACACGGTAAAGAACCGCAGCGCTGTCACCGGCGTGCCCGACAGGTGGGAAAAGGAATGGGCCAGCACCTCGGTCGCCTTCTTGGTCGCGGCGTACAGGCTGATAGGATAGTCGCAGCGTTCGGTCTCGGCAAAGGGAAGATCGGTTGCGGGACCATAGACGGACGAGGTGGAAGCCAACAGCACATGGTCCAGCGTCATGCCGCGCGCCAGGTCAAGCAGGTTGGACGTGCCGACGATATTGCTGTCGATATAGGTATCGGGCCGGTGCGCGCCGTACCGCACCCCCGCCTGCGCCGCGAGGTGAATGATGGTGCCGATCCGCGCGCCCTCCACCACGCGGGCAAGTGCCGCGCGATCCTCCAGCATGATCTCATGGGCGACAAAACGCGGATGGGCGCGAAGGAGTGCATGGCGACGCCGCTTGAGCGCAACATCGTAATAGGACGTCATGCCATCGATACCGATGACGTCATGCCCTTCCTCCAGCAGGCGACGCGCCACATGGAATCCGATGAAGCCCGCGCTTCCGGTGACCAGCACCCGCACTCTATCCTCCTGCGTGCCATAAGGTGGCACTTCTGTTGTCGTGGGCGGCAGATACCCCATATCCACGCGCCTGCCGATCCCTGATCGCATGACCGTGACATGCGTTGTCCGCCGGAAACGCGTCTGGAAATAACTTCCTGATAAAAAGTAAAAGTTTCTGGGTGCCACCTTGTCTCTAAAAAGGCGGTGTTCTTCCGAAGCTTTTTGAAAAAAGCTTCACCAAAAACTTTCTTCTGATGATCTGGCTTCTGAAACGGTGACTATTGCTGCCGTGCATGTCGCCATGCGGCTTCCAGCGCATCGACCATCGTGTCGTGCCCAGTGCACCATTCCATCTCTTGTCCTGCCTGCTGCGGGCCGACGGCAGCACGCCACGACATCGCATCCCCTTCCCCCGGCGTCCGCTCGACCCTGATCGACCAGTCGGCGGGAATACGCGACAGGACACGCGCCAGGCGTTTTTCCGGCGTCATGGGGGTAGCATAGTTGTGTGACATGGCATCCTTTCCCGTGTCTGGCGATATGCAGACCCCTCCCATACCAGAGGCCGTCCGTTTTATCAGCAGCAGGCATCCTCCTGTCCATGACATAGGCGCAAATGGCTATTTCCGGCAGCAATCAGACCGAAATCGCAACATTTCCCTCTTGACGATACGCGCCACAGCCACACAATCCGCCCCTTCCTGACACCCCAAGCCAAGACTGGAGCACCCCCCGTTCGTGACCCTTCTTCCCGGCCTTTTACCCGATGAGTCCATTGACGGCGCCACCCACCTGATCCAGACCGCGCTGACGCCGGTTTTCATGCTGTCGGGCATTGGCACGCTGCTTGGCCTGTTCAACACGCGCCTTGCCCGTGTCAGCGACCATATCGAAAGCATCCGCGACAAACTCGATGCCGCCACCCATACGGATGGCAAGGGCGATAATGACAAGGACGACAGTGACCGCCACATGCTGATGCAACGCCTGCGGCACCTGCATTACCGCACGTTGCTGCTTGATGCGGCCATCCTGTTCGCTGGCGTGGGCGGTGCCTCGGCCTGTGGGTCGGCCTTCGCCCTGTTTGTCGGCAGCGTACGTGATTCCGCAAGCGCCTGGTGGCTGGTGCTAATGTTCGGCAACGCGCTGATGTGCACGGTTGGCTCGCTGGCGATGTTCCTTGGCGACAGCATCGTCGCGTGGCACGGCCTGCGGGTCACGACCTTCCTGCCGCACAAATACACGCAGGTGGATTAAGACGCATTTTTAAAATACTGAAAATATTAAAAGTTTTTGGGTGCCGCCTTTTTTTAAAAAGGCGGCGTCTTTCGAAGCTTTTTGAAAAAAGCTTCACCAAAAACTTTTATTCTTCTGTCTACGGCGTTGTCGCTGGCACCAGTGCAAAGGGATCAACGGCATAGGTTTCCAGCGCGACATCATGGCTGATGACGCCATGGGCGCGCAGGAACGCCGTGAATGCGCGATACCGCCGCGCATTGAGCAACGCTGGCTGCTTCGCCAGACGCGGCAGGGTTTCACGCCATGCCGCCCGGTTGAGCGACGTATCAAGTTCCGGGTGATCGGCAATCGCCTTCGACAGGATCTCGTCGGAGTGGTTGAGAAGCGTATTCGTCCCCTCCTCCAGCGCCGCCATGAACGCACGCACCCACGGGTCGCGTATGTGATCCCGTGCCGCAAGGAAAACCAGTTCATCATTCAGCGGCACGCCATGCTCCTCAGGGAAGAAGGCAGTCACGGTCATACCCTTCTGTTTCAGGTCGATGAGTTCATAGGTCCGTACCGCCCCCATCACCGCATCGACGGAATGCGACATCAGCGCCTGTTCAAGCTGAAAATTGACATTGACCTGATGGATGTCGCCCATCCCGACCCCAACGGTAGACAGCATGGTCGCCAGCACCGCATCATCCGCGCCCGACAGGGAAACGCCAATCACCTTCCCCTTCAGGTCGGCAAGGGAATGGACATCCCCTGCGGCGATCAGGGTATTGAGCGGCGTGTCGATCAGCGTCCCCACCCGCACCAGCGGAATCCCCTGTTCCGAGAGCATGCCAAGCTGCGTCTGGTAAGACACCGCAAGGTCCGCCTGCCCCGCCGCCACAAGACGCGGTGCCGCCCCCGGATCGGCCGGTGCGATCAGGTGGACATCAAGCCCATGCCGCGCGAACGCCCCATCATATTGCGCGGCAAGCAGTGCCGCATGATCGGCATTGAGGAACCAGTCCAGGATCACGCTGACACGACGTGGCGCGTCAGTGGCATGGGCGCTGCCGATCCCGCCCATCATGATGAGAAGACATGCAATCCGTAACAGTATGGCCTTCATCATCGCGCATCCCTTCGTGCATCCGTCCGGGGCAAAAACCGAACAGGGGCAGCACGGGGAAGCCAGCATGGCGGAGGCAGGTCCGGCATGATGCTTGTTCTCCCTACGCTGGCATGACCCAGGTCAGGTTCAACGGGTGTGATCTCAGCCCGCATCGCGGACACCCCGGTTGGTGCAGATGATGGGAAATCCGGTGATGCGTCAACCATGCAGGGTGGCACATCAGTGTGACCTGTCGGCTGGCTTTCCGTTCTTTTTGCAAAAAAGAACCAGAAAACCTTTATTCATAGAAGAAATCTGTTTCGCGAGCTTCAGAGATTCATAAAGAAGTTTTTGGTGAAGCTTTTTTCAAAAAGCTTCGAAAGACGCCGCCTTTTTCGATCAAAAGGCGGCACTCAAAAACTTTTATTCGTAAAAAAACTTCATCCTACGGCTGCAACCCATACAGCCCGATCTCCAGATGCTTCCCGGTAGAATAGTTCAGCCCACTGGCCATCCCCAGTCGCCGGACACGCAGGTCATCATGTTCCAGCCCGCCTTCAAATGCAGGCAGATCCTTTGACCCCACCAGTACCAGTGCGCATTTCCCATACTGGCGCAGGAAACCCGCCGCCAGTTCCGGCCGCATCAGCTTCGTATCCTGCCCCAGCAGGAAGACAAGGCTCGGCTCCGAATCCGAAACCGACGCCACCATCGTGGCAGGACAGGGACGATGCTCCGCCACCAGTGTCGCCAGCCGGGGACTGAGCCAGATCGTCTCCAGCTTGGGAATGACGGCAAGGAACAGGCCGACATGGATGATGACGGCCGCCGCAATCGACGCCATGACGGCCTGAAGCACCGCGCCACGCACCAGCAGCAATGCCGCCGCCATCAGAAGCGGCAGCGCACCCGCCGTAATCGTCATGGCGGCGGGGGACATGATCCCCTCCATCCGCCACAGCAGGACCGGACCCGCCAGCGCCAGGACCGAGCCCACGCCAAACCAGATCACGCCATAGGCCGACAGCAGCCCCCGCCCCCACAGGGACTGCGGCCACCGCCAGCCTTCGGGCATGCTCACGATCGCCGCCGCCGTCAGGATGGCGATGGCGGGATAGGTCGGCAGCACGTAATGCGGCAGCTTGGTCGCGATGGCCTCAAACACCAGCCAGTGCGGCACGATCCAGCAGATCAGGAACCGCACCGGCGGCTGATGCCGCTGCTGCCACACGAAAGGCAGCGCCATCGCGGCGAACAGGGAACCGGGCCAGAATGCAATGGCAAAGGCCAGCAGGTGATAGCCCGGCGGCAGTCCATGGGATTCCTGACCACTGGCCACCTTGCCAAGGAAATTGTGTCCCACCGCGCGGCTGTAGAAATCCCCATGGCTGACCACACCAATGGCCACGCACCACGGCACGACAATCGCCAGCATCACCAGCCAGCCCCATGCCGGACGCAGGCGACGCCACCAGTCGGTCCGGCGTTCAATCAGGGCAAGGGCGATCGGCGTGCCGAAACCGGGGATCAGGACCACCGGCCCCTTGAGCATCAGCCCGCATCCCAGTGCCGTCCAGTACAGCAATGCCGCCGCCAACGGGGTCGGCAGGTCACGCTCGCGGTCCAGATAGGCCCGCAGCAACCCGCATTGCGCCAGCAGGATCGACAGCAGCAATGTCGTGTCGATGGTCGCCATGCGCCCTTCGGCGGTCATCAGGACCGATACCGCCAGCAACGCCGCAGCCAGCAGACCGCTAACTGGACCGAACAGGGCCGCCCCCATCCATGCCGTCAGCACACCCGCCGCCGTCACCGCCAGAAGGGAGGGGATACGATACGGCCACGTCGCATGGGCATCGCGCATGCCCGTCAGGCTGACGGCTGCGGCCTCCAGCCAGTAGATCCCCGCCGGTTGCAGATATCTGGGCTGGTCCAGGAAACGCACATCGACGTAATCGCCGCTGTGCAGCATCTGGGCCGTTGCCTCCATATAGCGGGGTTCATCCCGGTCCAGCGGCGGCAGCGATGCGCGGCCGGGCAGGAACAGGACGAAAATCGATACAGCGACAATGATATAATGGCGCAGCGTCAGGCGTGTCATCGCACCGCCCTCTCAGCGTTCGGTAATGTGGTCCGGGATCCTGGCGCGGTTGTTCAGCCACATGACACCAAGAACGTCACGAATCCCGACCAGCGCCCGGTTGAGGTTCGTGTATTTCGACTGCCCGTGCAACCTGCTGCGATGGCCGACCGGCGTGCAGACCAGCGGCACGCCATGACGCCCCATCAGCGAAGGCAGGAAACGATGCAGTCCCTCGAACTGTGGCAGGCGAAGAAAATCCTGCCGCAGGAACAGCTTCAGCGGTGCCCCCGTATCGGGACACCCATCCTGCAGCAGGCGGCTGCGCAACCCGTTGGCAAAACGTGTCGCCAGCCGCCGCGACAGCCGATCCTGCCGCTTGGCCCGCACGCCGACCACCAGAGGCGCACGACCGGGGGCCTGCTGCGCCAGTTCAAGCATGCGGACGAATTCGAAGGGATTGTCCTGCCCGTCACCATCAAGCGTTGCGATCCATTTCCCGCGCGCCGCCTCGATCCCCGTGCGCAATCCCGCGGATTTGCCAAGACGACGATCGTGGGAGAGGATTCGGAGTTGCGGCAGGATGCCTTCGGCCCGGACGGCCTTCAGGATGGCAACCGTGTCATCGGTGCTGCCGTCATCGACAAAGATGACTTCGGCAGGGGGCAGTTGAGTCAAGGCATCGGCCAGTTCCTGACAGACGGGGCGAATGTTCGCCGCTTCGTCAAGAACGACCGATACGATGGACAGGACGGGATTACCGTCCGTATGGGGAACCGAAGAACTCAGCGTTCCGCCGTCCGGCTCAGGCCGCGCGACGGGACAGGGCCGACGGAAGTCCCGAAATGGCGTTGTCGATCAGGGTTTTGTCCCCATCGGCCGTCAGTGAACCCGCCAGAGTCTCCTGCGTGGCCTGCATCGCGATATCGATGGCGGCTTCACGCACCTCACGGATCGCGCCACGCTCGGCGGCGGCAATACGGTCACGGGCCATCTGTTCGCGACGACGCGCAATGTCATCGGCGTCCTGACGGGCCTGTGCCGCGATACGGGCGGCTTCCTGCAGGGAATGTTCGACCATTTCACGGGCTTCCGCCAGTGCGGCTTCACGCTCCCGCGTCGCGTCCTCGAGCATCTGCTCCGCTTCGCGGCGCAGGCGCGCGGCTTCGTCAAGGTCGGCGCGGATCTTCTGGGCGCGGGCGTCGAGCGCCGCACTCAGCGGACGCCACAGCTTCGCGCCGAACAGGATGAAGAACAGGAAGAAGGCGACAGCCGACCAGAAACGGGGCTCATGCAACATGACTACGGACCTGTCTGTAGAGGGGGCCCATTAGAAACCACGGGCCGTCGCGGCACCGTCAACCTTGGACGTCACCACGTCCAGAGGGGCCGAAGTGCCGGATAACTGATGGATCAGGGCTTCTGCCGTATCGGTGGAAATCTGCCGCAGAGACCCCAGCGCCGTTTCACGGGCAAGGGCGACGCGGGCTTCCGCCTCACGGATTTCGGCACCCAGTCGCGTATTCATTTCCTGCGTCTGCTTTTCAGCAGCGGCGCGGGCTTCTTCCACGACCTTGTCAACATTGGCCTGCGCCTCCGCCATGGCGTCCTTGCGGGCCTGGCGAAGTTCGGCCACCGCGTCATCGGCGCGGGCCTTGGCCTTGTGCGCGATCTCAAGGTCATTCTCGATCGTCTGGCGACGAAGGCTCAGGACCTTTTCGACCTTCGGCAGGGCCGAACGGCTCAGCAGCAGGTAAAGGATGAGGAAGATGCCCGCACCCCACACCACCTGACCGATGACGTAGGGATTGCCGAAATCAAGCTGGGGCATGCCCTCGGCGCGTGCGCCAGGTGCAACCATGGCCATCAATGGCAGGGCCAGCACGGGTGCCGCCGCGCGCGACGCCACCCTGCGGATGTTTTTATACACCGTGGAACGCACCACGCACCCCTCCTGTATCAGACGAACAGGATCAGGAACGCAATCAGCAGCGCATACAGGGCGACGGCTTCCGTCAGGGCGAAGCCCAGCATGCCGAGGCCGAACACGTGCGGACGTGCGGACGGGTTGCGCGCGATGCTGCTGACCAGCGTGGAGAAGATGTTACCCAGGCCAATGCCCACGCCAGCGAGGGCGATAACGGCGATACCGGCACCAATTTCACGGGCTGCTGCGATATCCATGTCAGTTTTTCCTTGTTTCAGACGTTCTGGATGAAATGACGGGGGATGGTGGCCCTCAGTGGGCCACGGCCTCCCGCAGATAGATGCAGGTGAGGATGGCAAACACATAGGCCTGCAGCGCACCCACCAGCAATTCGAGAGCCATCAGCGCGACATTGATGACGATCGGTCCCACGGCGATGACATCGCCAAACAGGCCCAGACCAGCCAGCATGATCGTGAAGGCGGCAAACATGTCGAACATCACGTGACCGGCGACCATGTTGGCAAACAGACGGATCGACAGGCTCACGGGACGGGAAAGGAAAGAAAGGATCTCGATCGGGATCAGCAGCGGCGCGAGCGCCTTGGGCGCACCGGCGGGCATGAAGTGGGCGAAGAACTTCGCCCCCTGCACCTTGAGCGACACGATGATCGAGAGACAGAACACCATCAGCGCCAGCGCCAGGGTCACGGCGATATGGCTGGTGAAGGCGAAGGAGAAGGGCAGCAGGCCGAGGTAATTGCCCGCGAGGATGAAGAAGAACAGGGTGAACACGAACGGGAAGAACGCACGTCCCTCAGAACCGATCGTGTCAACGGCCATGTTGTAGATGAAGTCGTAGCACATCTCGGCCGCGGCCTGCAGGCGACCGGGCACCACGGCGGCGGGCCGCATCCCGATATACAGGAACGCCAGCACGATGACGGATGCGATGATCATCATCAGCGGCGACTGGCTGAACCTGAGGGACTCCCCAAGGGCGCCCAGAACTGGATGGAGCTCGAACTGACCGAGCGCGTCGATGGATGATCCGGCCGCCAACTTCGTTCTTCCCTAAAATATCTCTGCCCGGTTCCCCGTCAGGAACCCGAATCGCCATCCGTTATGGCACCGGGCCTGACAAGACGCCAGACATTAAGCACACCTGCCGCACCGCCGAGAAGCGAGAACAGAACCAGAAACACCGCCCGCAGGTGCAGCCAGTGATCCAGACCCCAGCCGATGCCCACCCCCACGATGAGGGCCGACACAAGTTCGGTTCCCGCCCGGAGCATCAGCCCCAGTTCCGAAAACCCCCGTCCCGTGTCCTTCTCCTGCGCTGCCTTCCCCGGCTTTTCCAGCCGGGTCTGTGCCGCGCGCAGGCGTTGGTCAAAGGACGTACCGGATGGATCCTTGTCCGTGTCCATTTTCGCACCTCCCGATGGGTGCAGGCGCTAGCTAACGATGCTGCAATAACCTGTCAAGCAAGCGTCGTCCAGCAAAGCATGACAATCTTGGGTCAGAGCATAAAAACAATATGTTTTCCCCTGTACCGGACAGGGGAAAACCGAAACTTATTCTGCGGACGTGTCGCTGCCGGGAATCCGGTCATAGGCGGCACTTCCGGGGAAGGCGCCCGGCGGCGGCGCATCGGCGGGCACGATGTGGATCGCCTGGTTGACGTCCGGCCCGATCTCACGCGCATTGATCGCCGTGCCGCGGCCACCGTTCACGCCGGTGCCGATCGCATGCAGCGTCGCCCCCGGACGCAGCCAGTTGCCAAGCCGCGCGGCATTGGCGCGGCCCACGTAAACGAGGGAGTGGTCACGCATCACGACACCCTGCACCGCGCCGGTGATGTCATAAAGCTGCGCCAGCACGGTGCCGTCCACCGCAACGTCGGGTCCGATATTGGCCGGCGGCAGGACCGTTTCCGATCCCGGTTCGTCCGCGATCCGGCGGCCACGCGGCCCGCTGATGACGTAGGCACGCACGATCGGATGGGCGCGCCCCTTCAGGCCGCTGACACTGACCTGTTCACCCGGACGCACGACCTGCGTCGCGGCATCGCCCAGACGGTGCGGGCACAGGACCTGCGTTCCGTCGGACAGTAGCAGTCCCGCCACGTCGCCCGTGCTGGTCAGCAGGTACTGCGCCACCGTCCCCGTCACGACCGGCAGGGGGGAATAGTCGAACGCCGAGGTCGCCTGCGCCTGCGAAGGCTGCGCGGCAGGGGCCGCCGCCGGGGCATGCTGAGCCTCCGGCGCGGCCTTGGACGCGGCGATGGCCGGTGCGCCCGCGAGGCTGGCCACAAGGCCAAGCGCCGCTGTCACGTAAAGGGGGGAACGCCGATGAATGTGCATGCCGGATCTCGTCTTTCGTCTGCATCCACCGGCCTGTCGCGATGCCGGGGCGGTGTCTAGTGATATCCCTCGCCCCGCGACAGGCAAGTCCCCGTGATGTGGGATCAGTGCCGGAAATGGCGCATACCTGTGAAGACCATCGCGATCCCCGCCTTGTCGGCGGCGGCGATGACCTCGTCATCACGGATGGACCCGCCCGGCTGGATCACCGCGACAGCGCCCGCCGCGATCGCGGCCTCAAGCCCGTCGGCAAACGGGAAGAACGCGTCCGAGGCCACCACGCTGCCCTGTGTCAGGGGCTGTGCCTCGCCCGCCGCCTTTGCCGCGTCCGCACTCTTGCTCGCCGCGATGCGGGCCGAGTCGACACGGCTCATCTGCCCCGCGCCGATCCCCACCGTCGCCTGGTCCTTGACGTAGACGATGGCATTCGACTTCACGTGCTTTGCCACACGGAATGCGAATATCAGGTCTGCCATTTCAGCATCGGTCGGTGCACGCTTGGTCACGACCTTCAGGTCCGCACGGTCCACGCGTCCATTGTCGCGGGTCTGCGCCAGGAAGCCACCGGCGACCGAACGCACGACAATGCCGGCCGCCGTGGGATCAGGCAGGGCACCTGTCAGCAGCAGGCGCAGGTTCTTCTTCTTTGCGAGGATGGCGCGTGCCTCCTCCGTCGCGTCGGGGGCGACGATGACCTCCGTAAAGATGGTGGCGATCTTTGCCGCCGCTTCGGCCTCCAGCGGGCGGTTCAGCGCGACGATGCCGCCGAACGCCGAAACCGGGTCGCATTTCAGCGCCTTGTCCCATGCCTCGGCCTGCGTCGCGGCAACAGCGATGCCGCACGGGTTGGCGTGCTTGACGATCACGACGGCAGGGTCGGTGAACTCGGCCACCGCCTCGAACGCGGCGTCGGTGTCGTTGATGTTGTTGTAAGACAGCGCCTTGCCCTGGATCTGGCGCGCGGTTGCAACGCCCGGACGGTTGGTGCCGTCGGTGTAGAACGCCGCCTTCTGGTGCGGGTTCTCGCCATAGCGCAGGCTTTCACGGCGCACACCCGCCACCGTCATGCGCGCGGGCAGCAGGTCGTCGCGCTGTTCGGCGAACCACTGCGCGATTGCCGCGTCATAGGCCGCCGTGCGGGCATAGGCCGCACCTGCAAGCGCCCGGCGCTGCGACAGCGTCGTGCCGCCTTCGCCAAGGGCGGTGATGATGTCGGCATACTGCGCCGGATCGGTCAGGACCGCGACATGGTCGTGGTTCTTTGCCGCAGCACGGATCAGGGCCGGGCCGCCGATATCAATATTCTCGATGCAGTCTTCCGCCCCCGCGCCAGAAGCAACCGTGGCCTCGAACGGATAAAGATTGACCGCCACGAGGTCGATCGGCGCGATCCTGTGCTCTTCCATCTGGCGCAGGTGTTCGGGCAGGTCGCGACGGCCAAGGATGCCGCCATGGACCTGCGGCACCAGCGTCTTGACCCGGCCATCGAGGATTTCGGGGAAGCCCGTATGTTCGGACACGTCCTTGACCGGGATGCCCGCTTCACGCAGCGCGCGGGCGGAACCACCGGTGGACAGGATCTCCGCCCCGTGGGCGACAAGCGCGCGAGCAAGATCGAGCAGGCCGGTCTTGTCCGAAACGGAAATGAGGGCGCGCCGCACCGGCACAGGCGTCTGGGGGGCCATCGCAGTGACCTTTCACTTTAAACCGCGGGACGATCCGAACACGGATCCGATGGGGGTGATTAATCCAACCCTGCCTTTTTGAGCAATAACCGAAATGACGGGACCGATGGACTTACGCCATCAGGGCCGCCCTAATCCGCTGCGCCGTGGCGGGTTCACGCGGCAGCGGTGTTGCGTCGAGGGAGACCGCCTCGCGCACCGACAGGCTGCTGACCAGCACAACGGCCTCCGCCCCCAGCAGGTCCGCACGTGTCAGGGCCTGTTCACGTGCAAGGCGCATGTCCAGCAGCACGGAGCGCGCAATACCGGGCAGGGCACCATCAGTCACGGGCGGGGTCAGCAGCATGCCGTCGCGCTGGATCAGCAGGTTGCTGGCACTGGCCTCAGCCACACGGCCCGCCGTGTTGAGCAGGACGGCCTCGTTCCCGCCGCGCTGCCGGGCCTCCATCAGGGCAAGGATATTGGGCAGGTAGTTCAGCGTTTTGGTTCGGGACAGGGGACTGGTTTCATCACGACGCATGCGACTGATGACCAGATGCGCCTCAGGCATCGGGGTGGCGGCAGGCGGGAACGGCACGATCATGACGGTCGGCGCAGCGCCTTCGGGCGGCAGCAGGCCACGTGGGCCGCATCCGCGCGTGATGGTCAGGCGCAACGACCCCGCCTGCATCGCATTTTCACTGATGACACGCGCCAGCGCGGCCTCGACCTCCGTCCGTGCGGGTGGCGGGATCATCAGCGTCCCCAGCCCCGCATAAAGGCGCGCCATGTGCCGCGCCAGATGAATGATGCGACCGGCATGCACGCGCATCGTCTCGAACACGCCATCGCCAAGCAGCAGTCCCCGGTCGGCGGGATCGATATGCACCGCGTCCCGATCCCGCATGGCCCCGTTGAACCACAGGCGGTCAGTCATCCCCGCTCCCCCGTTGCGTCGTATCGCCAAACACCGCCAGAAGGGCTGCAACCTTCAGGCGCATTTCATCATATTCCCTGTCAGGATCGGAAAGAATTGTAATTCCGCCTCCCGCTGCCGCGCATATCCGGTCACGTGTCATGACGAGGGTGCGGATGATGACCGAACTGTCCATCGCCCCATCCCCGCCAATGCGGAACACCACCCCACAATAGGGGCCGCGCGCCGAGTGCTCCAGTTCGTCGATGATCTGCATCGCGCGATGTTTTGGCGCGCCGGTTACGGAACCGGGGGGCAGGGTCGCGCGCAGCAGGTCGATGGCGTCATGGCCGGGCAGCAGGGTGGCCTGCACCTCCGACACCAGATGATGGACATGGGTGAAATGTTCCACGTTAAACAATTCCGGCACGCGGACGCTGCCAATCCGGGCGAGTTGCCCGAGGTCGTTGCGCATCAGGTCCACGATCATCAGGTTTTCGGCGCATTCCTTCTCATCAAGACGCAGGTCCTGCGCAATCTGGCGGTCGCGTACCGGATCGGGATCACGCGGGGCGGTGCCCTTGATCGGACGCGTGCTGACATTGCCGTCGAGATCAAGGGCGACGAACCGTTCGGGCGAGGCCGAGAGCAATGCAAAATCACGCCCACATGACAGGAACGCCCCGAACGGCGCGGCCGAAGTCTGCCGCAGGGCACGATAGACGGACATGGCCGACAGTCCGGCGGGCCTGTTCCCCCACATGCGTGAGGTGATGTTGACCTGAAAGATGTCGCCCGCCGCGATATAATCACGCGCCCGCGATACCGCCTGCCGGTAGGCCGTGGGCGCGCAGTCCGCCACGAAGGAAACAGGCGGGATGGGCGCGATGGGCGCGTCCGCGACAATACGGGCCCACAGATGCTTCACGTTGCGCCAATGGCGCGCCTGTATTTCTGCCGTGCCATATCCGGCCAGCCAGGCCCGCCGTGCCTGCCGGTCAAGAACAATGGCGTGGTCATAGATCCCCCCCACGAATTCCGGCTGTTGTGGATCAGGAACGTGCCGCGTCCCCAGGCCATGATGCCGCTGTCCATACCGGTAATCGGCAAATCCGATGGCCCCGCCCGCAAAGGGCACCTCCACCGGACAGCGGAAGGTCGGAACAAGGTTACGCAGCAGTTCCAGCGAAGCCGTCGCCTGTTCCTGTCCATCCAGAAAACACCGACCTGCGCGTACCGTCACCACATGGACCGGATCGCGGCAGATGATGGTCCACCGTCCACGGGGGGCGATGTCGCCATTGCTGTCGAGGCAGGCAAGCCACGGTTCCCCGTCGAGGGCTGCAAGCACGTCTTCCGCCTCCCGCCAGGGCAGTTCATGTGCATATCCAACTGACATCACGGGACACGCCACATCTGTGCCTGCCGACCCTTCAGGCGGGGTTGTCATCCACCTTCGGCTGCGTACCGCCATGGGGGGAACCGCCCGCGGAGGCGCCATCACCGGGGCGGTTGGCCCAGCGCCAGCTACTGCGCCCCTGTCGGGCCAGTTCACGGTGCATCACCACAACGGGCCATGATCCACGGGCGAAATCCTCAGGGTTGTTCCCCTTCCCGGCGGGGGGCTGCGTCTGGGTTCCACTCAGGCGATGGGCCAGGGCTTCGACCAGCGTCACGGACCGATGACGCCCCCCGGAACAGCCGACGGCGATCGTGGCGTATTTCTTGCCTTCCTGCACGAAGCGCGGCAGCACGAGTTCCAGCAGCCCGTCGATATGGTCGAGGAACGCGGCATAATCCGGGTCCGCCTGCACATAGGACGCAACCTGCGGATCAAGGCCCGTCAGCGCGGACAGGGACGGATCGTAATACGGGTTCCGCAGAAAGCGCGCGTCGAACACCATGTCCGCCTCCCGCGGGAGGCCGGCTGGGAAGGCGAATGACATGAGGGCAACCGTCAGTCCCTCGCCCCGGCCATCTTCCCACTGCCCGAAGCGGGCCTCCACGAGCTGTCGCAGTTCGGGCGGCGGCAGGTCGCTGGTGTCGATCACGACATCGGCGGCTTCGCGCAGGGGAGACGTCAGGCGGATTTCCGCCTCGATCCCTTCCTTGACGGTACCATGGCTGGCCTGCGGATGGCGGCGACGCGTGGCGGTATAACGGCGAAGCAGGACGCTTTCCTCCGCCGTGGCATAGATCAGTTGCGCATGCAGGTGCGGATTGATCCGCAACCGCGACAGCGCAGCCAGAACCGTGGTGGCGTCAAACCCGCGCGTACGGGAATCCACGCCGATCGCCACCGGCTTTTCCGCACGGGCCACGATTTCATCCAGCATGCCAAGCGGGGGGTTGTCTATGACCTCATGCCCCAGATCCTCCAGGATGCGCAGGATCGACGACTTCCCGGCACCGGAAAGCCCGGTGACAAGCAGGATACTGCGCGGCGGTGGTGAATCTTCATGCATGTATGTGGCAGTCACGCGAAACCCTGATACAGACATCTTGCCAGCACGGACCGGTACCGGATGCCAGATTTTACGAATTTGACGTGCCCCCCTTTTTGTATCCACTCAAAAGGAGAGTTCCCGTTTTTTATGGCTTGGGGTTGGTGGGATGACAAGTGTCTCGGGGGC
>NZ_JABJWD010000067.1:0-227 GCF_013155425.1 Gluconacetobacter entanii
TCCAACCGCACCTCCACCGCATCTACTTAACGCAGATACAGCAAAACGCCGCCAACATATCCCTTCCAGTCTCTATTCTATTGTCAATGAACCCCAGTCACCTAAACCGTCAACCCAACCGGGCCAAACACTCTAGAAAACCAAGCCGCTAAACTCAAGAACTTTCTGCCCCCGAAGCGGTGAACGGGGATATAGGCCCCTCACCAAAAACCGTCAATCCAAAAATG
>NZ_JABJWD010000008.1:0-76405 GCF_013155425.1 Gluconacetobacter entanii
GATCATGAAAGGAGGGTGGGGGGGGGAGGGTTATTCCGCCGTGAGGACGACCTCCGCCAGTGTGTGGCGTGTTCCATGCGCGCGAATGGACTGCCGGACCGTGCGATAGCGCGTGACGAAATCTTCGGAGTCCGCAAGGCCCCAGCCAGCGAACACCGTCATGCCCAGTGCGGCGTCAATGTCCGCGCCGGTGGCAAGGGCGCGGTCCTGCGCGCTCAGGTGCGGTTCCACGATCGGGTAGGTCGCGCCATTGTCGTCACGCCCACGCAGATATTCGAGATAGCATGAGATCAGGAACGCGATGCGGACGGGGTTGCGGTGCGTCGCCAGCACCCCCATCGCGGTTTCACGGACGAACATCTGCAGCTTTGACGTGCTGTCCGAGGCGATGCGCAGCAACTGGTCGCTGATCGCATGGTTGCGGAAGCGGCGCAGCAGCAGCGCGCCATATTCCTGCAATGCCATGCCCGGCGGCGCGCTGAGCAGCGGTTCGGCGTCATAGGCAAGGTAGCGCTCCACCAGCGCCACCTCATACATGTCGGTCATGATGTCGCTGACGATGCGATATCCCGACAGCACGCCCGACAGGCCGAGGAGCGAGTGCGAGGCGTTGAGCATCCGCAGCTTCACTTCCTCGTACGGATGGACGTTATCCGTGAACTGCACGCCCACCGCGTCGAATTCGGGGCGGCCTGCACAGAATTTGTCCTCGATCACCCACTGGATGAAATCCTCGCAGAAGACGGGGATGCGGTCGTCAAGCCCGCTTGCGGCGTCAAGGCGGCGCACGTCATCGGGACGCACGGCCGGGGTGATGCGGTCCACCATGGTGCACGGGAAGGTCACGTTCTCTTCCATCCACTCCGCCAGCGCCACATCGCGGGCGCGTGCCCATGACAGGACGGCGGTGCGCGCGACATGGCCATTCTGCGGCAGGTTGTCGCACGACAGGATGGTGAACGGCCCGACGCCGCGGTCACGGCGAAGGCGCAGCGCCTCGGTCAGGACGCCAAAGGCGGAGTGGGGGACGTCGCGTTTCAGGTCTTCGGCAATGACAGGCAGGTCGAGCGGGAAATTACCGTTTTCGTCAATGTAGTAGCCGCCCTCGGTAATCGTCATGCTGACGATGCGGATCGCGGGATCGGCCAGGCGCGCGATGACGGCGGCGCGATCGGCGGGGCCATGGACATATTCAACGATGGAGCCGATGACATGCACCGTGTCGGGCGCGTCGGGCGCGCATACCGTCAGGGAATACAGGCCGTCCTGCGCCTTCATGGCGTCGGCCTTGTCCGTTTCGGTCGGACTGTCCATCAGGCCGATTCCCACGATGCCCCAGTCCGCCTGGCCGGGACGGCCCAGCACGTGTTCGACATAGACGGCTTCATGCGCGCGGTGGAAATTACCGACACTCAGATGCGCAATGCCCGGCGTGACCTTCGCACGGTCATAGGACGGAATCGTGATCTCCGGCGGCAGGTGGGGCAGGGTATTTGAATTGAGTATGGTCATGACCATTTTCCACGGCAAAGTATTCACGACGCCTAATCAGAAATGGAAAACGTGACAACCCGCGAAAGTGATGTGCCTGCCGCCGGTTTTCGGAAGGAAGGGGACAGGGGCGACGGGCGTTGGCAGGATTTGGGGCATGGCGGGACGCGGCGGGGCGGCATTACGAAGTATTGCTGGATGTTGTCGGGGCGTTTTTCATGCGTCATGCAGATATTGGAAATAGGGAAATGGCATATTTCCTGCCGCCGCGCAGCCCATGTCCCGCCCGCATCCCATCGGGTGGCATGCAGGCAGGTGCCCCGGCCCGCATGGCCGGGGGAAGTGGGTCAGGCGGCCAGTCCGCCGTCCACGTTCAGGGCCGCGCCGGTGATGTTGTCGCTTTCGGGACGGGCGAGGAACGCCGCCATGGAGGCGATGTCGGCGGGCTTGCCATATTCCGGCACGCACAGGAAACCGCGCAGCATGTCCGCGCCCTCGCCATTGGCGGGGTTCATGTCCGTATCGATGGGGCCGGGCTGGATCACGTTGATGGTGATGCCCTCCGGCCCGAGGTCGCGCGCGGCGCCCCGTACGAAGCCGCCCAGCGCCGCCTTGGTCGCGCTGTAGAGCGAGATGCCGGGGAAGGGTGCGCGCTCGCCAAAGACGGAACCGATCAGGATGATGCGCCCGCCGCGCTTCATGTGCTTCACGGCGGCCATCGTCTCCAGCATCACTGCGCGCACGTTCAGGCCGAGTGTCGCATCCACCTGCTCCACCGTCATGTCCTGCACCCGGGCATAGGGATAGATGCCTGCATTGCACACCAGCGTATCCAGCCGTCCGAAGTCACGCACGACCTGTTCGATCATGTCCCGTGCCGCGCCATCGCCTTCGCCCGCGCGATAGGCGCGCGCCGTGCGGCCCAGCGCGGTGATCCGCGCCACCGTCTCGTCCGCTGCCGCCGCGTTGCGGGCATAGGAAATCGCGATATCGAACCCGTCCTTCGCCAAGGCTTCGGCGATGCTGGCGCCAATTCCGCGGCTGCCGCCGGTTACGATCGCCACACGTCGTGCTGTCATGCTCGTTTCCTTCCGTCCGGGGGCTGTCCGCCCCCTGTTGCCGTCACCTTATAGGCGCGCGCCATGGGGGAGACAACGCGCCGTGGTGGATCAGGGCTTGATTGGTGTCGCGGCGTTGTCTATAGGCAGCGATGTTCGCGCGTCCGGGCCTGATTCAGGGGCATGCCCGGCCGCAATGTCACGTTCATGTTTCCGCCGGTCCGTTGGGCAGGTGGCGCGTGAAAAAACGATGGAGATGAAAATGCCCAAGATGAAGACCAAGTCGTCGGTCAAGAAGCGGTTCAAGATCACCGCGACCGGCAAGGTGCTGGCTGGCCCCGGCAACAAGCGTCACGGCCTTATCAACCGTTCGCAGAAGATGAAGCGCACCAACCGCGGTTCGCAGACCCTGACGGAAATGGATGGCCGCACTGTGAAGCAGTGGGCGCCCTACGGGCTGGCATAAGGAGCATCTGACACATGGCACGCGTCAAGCGGGGCGTTACCTCACACGCCCGTCACAAGAAGGTTCTGGAACTCTCCAAGGGTTACCGTGGCCGGTCTTCCACCAACTACCGCATTGCGCTCGAACGGCTGGAAAAGGCCCTTCGCTATGCCTATCGCGACCGTCGCAACAAGAAGCGTGAATTCCGCGCCCTGTGGATCCAGCGCATCAACGCCGCCGTGCGTGAGCATGGCCTGACCTACAGCCGTTTCATCAACGGTCTGGACAAGGCGGGGATCGAGATCGATCGCAAGGTGCTGGCCGCCATCGCGTTCGACGACGCGGCGACCTTTGCCGAAATCGTCAAGAAGGCGCAGGCCGCTCTGGCCTGAACCTGTCATCCACCCCGTGTGGTGACAGGTCCGCAAAACGGGTCGTCCTGCCGGGCGGCCCGTTTTGTTTTTAAGTTCCCCGGGTGCATCCCGGCGCGCGACAGCAGCGTCGTGGTCCCGCCCCACGTAACCCCATGACCGGCATGGCCGCCATTTGTCGAATGCGCCTCGGCCTGCCTGTCCGGTGAGCCTGTGCGAGGTAGCATGAGTGACGATCTCGAAACCCTGAAGCAAGACACCCTCAAGGCGCTGGCCGCGGCACCCGACCTGCGGGCATGGGACGAGGTGCGCGTCGCGACGATGGGCAAGTCCGGGCGCCTGACCGGCCTGCTGAAGGAACTCGGCCGGATGTCGCCCGAGGAGCGCAAGGTCCGCGGCAGCGCGCTCAACCGCCTGCGCGACGAACTCTCGCGCGAGATCGCGGCCCGGGGCGAGGCGCTGGAGGCCGAGGCCCTCAATGCCCGCCTTGCCGCCGAACGGGTCGATGTCACCCTGCCCGCCGCCCCGCAGGCCGAAGGCACGCTGCACCCGATCACCCGCACGATCGAGGAAATGACCGCGATCTTCGGGGCGATGGGCTTCAAGGTTGCCGAAGGCCCGGATATCGAGACCGACTGGCACAACTTCGCCGCCCTCAACACACCCTCGCACCATCCCGCGCGCACGGACCAGGACACGTTCTACCTCCCGCAGGAGGAAGGCGGCACGGTGGAGCGCGTGCTGCGCACCCAGACATCAGGTGTGCAGATCCGCACCATGCTGGCGCATGAACCGCCCATCCGCATCATCGCGCCGGGCCGCACCTATCGCGCCGATCATGACGCGACCCATTCGCCGATGTTCCACCAGTGCGAGGGACTGGTGATCGACCGCGACATCACGCTGGGCCACCTCAAGGGCTGCCTGTCGGATTTCCTGCGTGCCTTCTTTGCGCAGCCTGACCTGCCGGTGCGTTTCCGCGCGTCCTACTTCCCGTTCACCGAACCGTCGATGGAGGTCGATATCGGCTGGTCGCGCAGGACGGGGCAGATCGGTGGCGGCGATGACTGGCTGGAGGTCCTTGGCTCCGGCATGGTGCAGCCTCGCGTGCTGGCGAACTGCGGCCTCGACCCGCGGGAGTGGCAGGGATTCGCGTTCGGCATGGGGATCGAGCGCCTGACGATGCTGCGCCATGGCATTCCCGACCTGCGTTCCTTTTACGACAGCGACGTACGCTGGCTGCGCCATTACGGAACCAGCCCCCTGTCTCCCGCCCTGCTGCATGAAGGTCTGTGATCGATGAAGTTCTCACTGTCATGGCTGCGTGAACACCTGGACACCACGGCAACGCTGGAGGAACTGTGTGCGCGGCTGAACACGATCGGGCTGGAGGTCGAGGGGATCGAGGATCGCGGCGCGGTCCTCGCCCCGTTCCGCACCGCGCGCATCCTCACGGCGGAGCAGCATCCCAATGCCGATCGCCTGCGTGTCTGCCAGGTTGACGCGGGCGAGGGGTTCGAGCGCGTGCAGGTCGTCTGCGGCGCGCCCAACGCACGTGCGGGCCTGTCGGTCATCTTCGCCCCGCCGGGCACATGGATCCCCGGCAGCGACATCACCATCAAGGCCGGCAAGATCCGGGGCGAGGCCAGCGGCGGCATGCTGTGCTCGCTGCGCGAACTGGGTCTGGGGCAGGAAACCGGCGGCATTGCCGAACTGCCCGACGGTACGGTGGTGGGGCAGTCCTATGCCCTGTTCGCGGACATGGATGACCCGGTCGTCGAAATCGCCATCACGCCGAACCGGGGCGATGCGCTGGCCATCCGTGGCATCGCGCGCGACCTGGCGGCGGCGGGGATGGGGACGCTCAAACCCTGGCTGGCCGAAACGGTGGAGGGGCGCTTTGCCTCGCCCCTGACATGGGCCGACAGCTTTGCCGAGGCCTGCCCGTGGGTGCTGGGCCGTACGATCCGTGGCGTGCGCAACGGTCCCAGCCCGGAATGGCTGCAGCGGCGGCTGGAATCCGTGGGCCTGCGTCCGATTTCCGCACTGGTGGACATCACCAACTATTTCGCGTTCGACCTCGGCCGCCCGCTGCATGTCTTCGACGTGGCGAAGGTGGGGGGCAATGTCCTGACCGTCTGCCGTGGCGCGGGCGAGACGCTGCGCACCCTTGACGGGGGCGAGCATGTGATGACCGTGGATGACTGCGTGATTGCCGACGCCAATGGCGTGCAGTCGCTGGCGGGCATCATGGGGGGCGAGGCCACCGGCGTGGACGAGGCGACGACCGACGTCTTTGTCGAATGCGCGCTGTTCGATCCCGTGCATATCGCCCTGAGCGGACGGCGGCACAACCTGCATTCCGATGCGCGCCAGCGTTTTGAACGCGGTGTGGACCAGGCCCTGCCGCCCGCAGCGCTTGAAGCCGCGACACGCATGATCATCGACCTGTGCGGGGGCGAGGCCAGCGAGGTCGTCTCCGCCGGGAGCGCGCCGGCATGGCAGCGTGACGCGCACCTGCGCTTTGAGCGCATCAGGACGCTGGGCGGCCTGACGGTTGCGCCGGACCGGGCCGTGGCCTCGCTCGAAGGGCTGGGCTTTGAAGTGCGCGAGCGTGATGCGGAGCATGTGGTCGTCAGCGTCCCGTCATGGCGCAACGACATCGCGACGCCGATGGTGCTGGACCAGGCGCGTGACCTGCCGCCCGAGCAGGCCGCCCGCGCGGCGCAGGGCGCGATGGCCGTGGATTCGGAAGTGGACCTGATCGAGGAGATCCTGCGGCTTGAGGGCATGGATGCGATCCCGGCGGTGTCCCTGCCGCCGCTGTCCGCCGTGCCGGTGCCCGCGCTGACGCCCGCGCAGGTGCGCGCGGCCGCTGCACGGCGGCATCTGGCCGCGCGTGGCCTGCTGGAGACGGTCGGTTTCTCCTTCGTCGCGCATGAACAGGCCGCGGCCTTTGGTGAAACGCCCGAAAGCCTGCACCTGCTCAACCCCATTGCCGCCGACCTGGACCAGATGCGGCCCACGCCGCTGGTGAACCTGCTGGGCGCGGTGCATCACAACGCGGCGCGTGGCTATCCCGACCTGGGCCTGTTTGAAATCGGCGCGGGCTTTGGCGAGGCCGGGCAGCGGCAGATCGCAGCGGCCATCCGCAGCGGCCATTCGGCGCGCACCCCCGGCCATGCGGCAATGCCGGTGGACCTGTGGGCGGCCAAGGCGGATATCCTGGAGGTGCTGCGTGTCGCCGGTGCCCCGATGGAGGGGCTGAGCATCACGCCTGACGCGCCCGCGCATTACCATCCGGGCCGGTCCGGCACGGTGCGTCAGGGGCCGAAGCTGGTGCTGGGCTATTTCGGGCAACTGCATCCGGCGCTGCTGGCCGAACGCGGGATCGACCTGCCGGTGGTGGGGTGCGAGGCCTTCATCGAGGACGTCCCCGAACCCAGGCGCCGTCGCCGCGCGGTGCCCAACCTGTCGCCGTTCCAGCCCCTGCACCGGGATTTCGCCTTCATCGTCGCAGGCGACGTCCCGGCGGAAAAGCTGCTGCGTGCCGTCAGGGGGGCTGAACGCAACCTGATTTCCGCCGTCAGCCTGTTCGATGTGTACGAGGGTGACAAGATCCCGGCAGGCCACAAGTCCATGGGCATCGAGATCACGATCCAGCCCATCGACCGCAACCTGACCGATGCGGATATCGAGGCCGTCTGCGCACGCGTGATTGCCGCGGCACAGAAAACCTGCAATGCCGAACTGCGTGGCTGAATGTGGGTGATGCGACGGGGCGATGTGTCCCGTCGCGTCCATGCATCTGTCATCCGCATGTCCATCAAGGGAGAGACTCCATTGCGCGCCATAGGGGGATGGATCGGGACGGGGCTTGCCGTCCTGGTGGCGGGATATGCCAGTACGGCGGGCGCCACGGCGATCACGGGGGCCGGGTCCAGTTTCGGCGCGCCGATCTATGGCGCGTGGGGCGAGGACGCGGCGCGGGATGTGAACATCACCCTGAATTACCAGACGATCGGGTCGGGTGCGGGGCAGAACCAGGCGCGCGCCCGCACGGTCGATTTCGGGGCATCGGACGCGCCCATGTCGGCCACGGCGCTGAAGGATGCCCGACTGGCGCAGTTTCCCACTGTGATGGGGGCGATCGTTCCCGTCATCAACCTGCCGGGAATTGCGGATAACCAGTTGCGCCTGACGGGCGCGCTTGTGGCGCAGATCTATGACGGGGAAATCACGTCATGGAATGATGCGCGCATCGCCGCCGTCAATCCGGGGCTTGCCCTGCCGGATATTCCCGTCGCACCCGTGCGCCGTGCCGACGGGTCGGGCACGACCTTCGTGTTCACGACCTACCTTTCGCAGTCATGGCCGCAATGGAAGGCGCAGGAAGGGGCCGGGACCTCGATCCAGTGGCCGGTGGGCGAGGGCGCGCGGGGCAATGACGGCATCGCCGCCGCCGTGCGCAATACGGAAGGGAGCATCGGCTACCTCGAATATGCCTATGCCGCGGGGAACCACATGGTCATGGCGCGGATGCGCAACAGCCATGGCGAAGATGTCGCTGCTGATAACGACAGTTTCGAGGCCGCTGCCCGCTCCGCGAAGTGGGAGGATGATGCGACACGCCGTGTCGAGATCCTTGACGCGGCGGGGGAAGGGGCATGGCCGATCATGTCGGCGACCTATGTCCTGATCCCCACCGATCCCACGGACCGCGCGCGGGGACGGGCGGTGCGTGATTTCTTTGTATGGGCGTTCGAGCGCGGGGACGATACGGCGCGCAAGTTGCAATATGTGCCGTTGCCACAGGACGTAAAGGCCGGGATCGAAAGCTTCCTGAAGCAGGAATAGCGTGGGAGCAGGTGCGGACTTTGTTCAAAAAGGCAGGGTTTCCTGAAGCTTTTTGAAAAAAGCTTCACCAAAAACTTCTGGATGATGACTGCGTGTCGAAATGCTCCTTTCAACGAACCGGGGGATATCGAACCTGCCCACCAGTTCATTGGATAAATCATGGTTTCCAAAGGGTAATACCCTTTGGCGGGTTTCAGGGCAGAGCCTTGAGATGCTCCATCGGTAATTAACGACCGCATCTGAAAAAAAGACCATGAAGCCGGCATGACGGGCACGGATATGGCACCATGGCGCAACCATCTTCCGGGAAAACAGGCATTGATGACACCACCGACCCCTTCCACGGTACAGCGGACGATCTGGCTCCTGGCGGGGGAGGCAAGCGGCGACGTGCTGGGTGCGCGCCTGATGGGCGAACTGGCGCGACGTGACCCAAACCTGCGTTTCGTCGGGGTTGGCGGCGCACGGATGGAGGCCGCAGGCCTGCGGAGCGAATTTCCCATGCGGGACCTTGCGGTCATGGGACTGGTGGAGGTCCTGCCGCGCCTGCGTTTCCTGTCGCGCAGGCTGGAGCAGGCAGTGGCGCATATCCATGCGATCCGCCCCGACCTGATCATCACGATCGACAGTCCCGGCTTTGCCCTGCGCCTGCTGCGGCGGGTGGCCGCGCTGTCGGTGCCACGGGTCCATTATGTCGCGCCACAGGTCTGGGCATGGCGGGAACATCGTGTGCGCAGGTTCCCCGGCCTGTGGGAACGCATGCTCTGCCTTCTGCCGTTCGAGCCTGCTTTTTTTGCCCGCCATGGGGTGGAGGGACGCTTTGTCGGGCATCCGGTGGTGCAGTCCGGGGCGGATACGGGCGATGGGGCGGCGTTTCGCGCGCGCCATGGCATCGCGCAGGATGCGCCCGTGCTGGTGCTGATGCCCGGCAGTCGCCGTTCGGAGGCCCCGCGCCTGCTGCCGGTGTTCGGGGAGGTGCTGCGCCAGTTGCGGTCACGCTGCCCCGGCATCGTGCCGGTGGTGCCCGTGGCCCCGGTGATTGCCGACACCATCCGCCGGGGCGTCGCGGACTGGCCCGTCCGGCCCATCATCGTGACGGACCTGCAGGACAAGCACGACGCCTTTGCCGCGGCGGGTGCGGCCCTGACCAAATCCGGCACGTCCACGCTGGAACTTGCGCTGGCCGGTGTGCCCATGGCGGTGACATACCGCGTCAATCCCGTGACCGCCGCGATTGCCCGCCGCCTGATCCGGGTGCCCTATGTCGCGATGGTCAACCTGCTGGCGGGGCATCGTCTTGTGCCTGAACTGCTGCAGGAACGCTGTCGGGCGGACCTGCTGGCCGATACCATCGTGCGCCTGCTGACGGACGGGCACAGTGCGCGCATGCAACGGGCCGGGTTTCGCGACATCATCGCCACACTGCACGGCCCGCAGGGCGACCCGACCGCCGCCGCCGCAGATG
This sequence comes from Gluconacetobacter entanii, assembly GCF_013155425.1. Classification (NCBI taxonomy): domain Bacteria; kingdom Pseudomonadati; phylum Pseudomonadota; class Alphaproteobacteria; order Acetobacterales; family Acetobacteraceae; genus Gluconacetobacter; species Gluconacetobacter entanii. The sequence goes on from NZ_JABJWD010000008.1 coordinate 9,688, forward strand.
AAATCCTCGACCTGCTGCATGTGTCACAGGGTGCTGGAAAATAAGGATGTGGGGGCGCGCCTTTCGAAGCTTTTTGGAAAAAAAAGCCTCGCCCGAAACGTTCTTATGATTGCACGATGCTGCACATGGCGCATTTCAGGCAGCGCGCGGGTGGCCGCCTGATGCCTGTTACTGCGCGCTGTTGGGTGTCTTGGACGGCTGCGGGCTACCTGAGGGCGCGACCGGGGTGGGGGGCGGCGTCGGCTTGTCGCCATCAGGCTGCTGCGGCAGTTCGACCTGTGCATTCACAAGCGCGCGCACCTGCGAGATGACCATGTATCCACCAAGCATGATGGTCAGGAAAATCGTCAGGATGATCCAGGCCAGCTTGGCGCGGGGATCCTGTTCCGGGGGAAGGTCAGCGGGCATGGGATCTCCTTTCCTGCTGCGGTGGTGGGCGAGGGGGCTCAGCCGTGCTTGTACAGTTCGTCCGCGCTGATCTGCGGCTGCGAAATCACCACCAGCCCCTCGGGCCGCATGGCGTTGAAGAAACAGCTACGTCGTCCGGTATGGCATGCCACGCCCTTCTGATCCACCAGCACGAGGACCGCGTCACGGTCACAGTCCAGCCGCGCATCCACCAGCGTCTGCACCTGTCCCGATGTCTCCCCCTTGCGCCACAGCGCCTGGCGGCTGCGTGAAAAGTAGCAGACCCGGCCCGTGCGCAGCGTTTCCCCAAGGGCTGCGGCGTTCATCCATGCCAGCATCAGCACCTCGCCCGTATCATGCTGCTGTGCAATGGCGGCGATCAGCCCGTCATCGTTGAAACGGACCTGGGCGATCATGCTGGCGCAGGTGGCGGCGTCGGGCGGGGTATAGGCCATGGGATCAGTCAATCCGGTAGAAGGAACATGCACCCTGTCACATGCCCGCAACGTCGCGGCGTGTCTAGCCTTCCCCTTCCTTTTGCGGCAGGTGGAACCATGCGGGCACGCGCACGGCAAGGGGATGCCCCGCTGCCGTCAGGCCCGGCGTGTGGATATGGCTGCTGCGGATCATGGCCATGCCCATCTGGTCGCGTGAGGAGCGGAGTTCGCCGACTTCGCGCCCTTCATGCATGATGGGTGTCGCGGGGGGCGGCAGGTCACGTGTGCCCTCGACCGGCAGGAGATGGCGCTTCACCAGCCCGCGATAGCGGGTGCGCGCGGTAAGTTCCTGTCCCATATAGCATCCCTTGGTCCACGAAATGCCATTAAGCTGGTCGAAATTGGCCTCCAGCAGCAGCGTCTTCCCTGACTCGCAGTCGCGCACGCCATCGGGCAGCCCAAGCGCGAGGCGGTGGCGGTCGTAATCGACGTCATCCGCCGTGGTGTCTGGCGCGGCATGCCCGTGCAGCGTTCGCCATCCGGCCTGCGGCAGGCGGGGGTCGGCACTGGTGGGGAAGCGCCCGTCACCGGGCATCGCGCCGTCCCATCCCGCATGCACGGCGTATCCGGTTTCACTGATGTCCACATCGGCGCGCAGGCGATAGCGTGAGAGGCGCTGGCGCAGCATCTGTGCCTGTGACGCATCGCAATCAAGCAGCAGGCGTTCGCCATGCGGGTCGGCGAAGACAAAGAAATCCGCCAGCCACTTCCCCTGTGCGGAGAGGAAGCCGGTCCATGCGGCATGGGCGGGGGTTACGGTTGTCATGTCATTGGACACAAGTCCCTGCAGGAACGAAACCCGGTCCCTGCCAGAGACAGCCAGCACCGCGCGGCCCGGCAGATACGCATACTTTACCATGACCTGCACTGTGGGGATACGGGCGGCATCAGGCAAGGGGATAACGGAGATTTGGCATCCCCGCCGAAGACGCATATGCACCGTTGCATGCGCATCCTGTTCATTACCTCCACCCGCCTGGGGGACGCCGTGATCTCGACCGGCCTGCTGGACCATCTCCTGCACCGTTATCCGCAGGCGCGGTTCACCATCGTCTGCGGCCCCGTCGCGGCGGGCCTGTTCGCGCACATGCCGCAGCGGGAGCGGACCATTGTCATGACCAAGCGGCCCTATGACATGCACTGGGTCGATCTGTGGCGGCAGTGTGTGGGAACGCGGTGGGACCTGTGCGTGGACCTGCGCGGATCGGTCATTCCGTTCCTGCTGCGTGTCGCCACCCGGCGCGGCATGCGTGGGGGGCGACGGCCGGGGGCGCGTGTTTCCCACCTGGCGCGGGTGCTGGACCTGTCGCCGCCGCCCATGCCTGTGGTCTGGACCAGTGCTGCCGAACGCGCGCGTGCGGGCGCGCTGCTGCCCGACGGACAGGGACCATGGGTTGCGCTGGCCCCGACCGCGAACTGGGCGGGCAAGGTCTGGCCCGCCGAACGATTCGTCGCCTTCTGGCATGCGTTCGTGGCCGTCCACGGCCCCGCGCGGCCCGTGATCCTGTACGGGCCGGGCGATACCGAACGTCAGATGGCGCAGGGGGTCATCTCGGCCCTTGGCGATGCCCTCGATACCGGGGGGGGGCTGTCGGTGACGGAGGTCGCGGCGCTGCTGCAGCGCTGCATGCTGTTCGTGGGCAACGATTCGGGCCTGATGCACCTGTCCGCCGCCGCAGGCACGCCGACGCTGGGCCTGTTCGGGCCAAGCCGCGCGGATGAATATGCCCCGTGCGGGCGCCGCGTGGCCCATGTGGTCGCGCCCGGCCCGGCGGGCAGTGCGGACATGCGCGACCTTGGTGTGGAAAATGTCCTCGATGCGGCGCTGCACCTGCTGGCGGACGTCGCGAAAGCAGGGTAAAGGCGCGCCGCGCGTCAATGGCGGGGCAGGGCGGGAATTGCCCCGTTCTTGCCATGTCGTGCCTTTACATCCCTGTGCGAACATAATTTTCTTAAAGGTCCGAGGACGATCATGATGGACATGCGCGGCGGTTTTCTGGCCCGTGGTTTCATGGCCCTGTGTGGGGTTGCGGCATTGGTGGGGCCGATGTCCCCCGCGGCGGCGTGGGCGCAGCCTGCGGGAGGATGGACGCCCAAGGGGTGTGGGGCGGCCCCGGTCGCGCCAAAGGTCGATTCAGGCGACGTGTCGCGCTTCAACGCCAGCGTCGATCGGGTCAATGCCTATGAAAAGGCGGCCCGGACCTATGCCACATGCGTGGCTGCGGCATCCACGAAGGAACAGGCGGCCATCAGCGCGGACGCCAGCGCGCGCATGCACCGTGTCCACGAGTCCGCAGCCCAGGTCCAGAAGCAGGTATCCGACCAGTTCGCGCGCCTGTCAGCGGAAATGAAAAAAGGCCACGACCATCTGGCTGCCCGCTGATCCCGCCACGGGTGGAGCGGGCGCAGGAGCGTCCGCAACCGGAAGGGGCAGGTGATGGGGATACCTGCGTTGCGGCGGGGCCTCATGACAGGTGCATGGTCGGTACATCCGGGTTTGCTGTCGCCGCGCAGGACAGGTATGGTCTGCCCTTCATGACAGGGATCGTCCCGGCGGGACGGGTGCCGTGCATCCTGCACGGCAGCAAGCGGAGAGCGGGTTAAACGTGGCTGACGACATCTTCAGGGAAGTCGATGAGGAAATGCGCGCCGAGCGGCTGCGCGCATTGGCGCGGCGTTACATGATGCTGGCGGGCGTCATTGTCGTGGCCATCTGCATCGGTGGCGGGGCGTGGCAGTATAATGCGTGGCGCGTGCAGCAGGCGGACCAGGCCAGCGCCGACGCCTATTTCGCGGCGCTCAGGAATACGACGACGGCGCATGCGCCCGACGGGGATGTGGTGGCGCTCAATGCGCAGCAGAAGACCGCGCTGACGCAGCTTGAGACGCTGGAAAAGACCGCCCGCCCGCCGCTGCGCGCGCTGTCGCGGATGGAACGCGCCGCCCTGCTGGTCAACAGTGGCGACACCGCGCAGGCGCTGGCGCTGTGGGCGCAGGTGAACGCCGATCAGGCCGCCGATCCCACCATCAGTTCGCTTGCCGGCCTTTTGTGGGTGCAGCACCAGATCGATACGGCCGATCCCGCGATGCTGCGGTCGCGGCTGGCCCTGCTTGACGGGGCGCAGCAGCCATGGCGCGGCCTTGCGCTGGAGTGCGAGGCGCTGCTGGATCTGCGTCAGGGGCATGAGGACGATGCCCGCCACCGGCTGGAGCGGCTGAGCATGGACATGAACGTGTCCGACGGGGTGCGCACCCGTGCCGACGGACTGCTGCAGACGCTGGGGACCGGCCATGTCGGTGGATAAGGTCTCCCCCGGCATGGTACGGCCCCCCCACCCGACAGGCGTGAACGCAATGAAAAAGACCCTGACCCGCCGCCGCGCCCTGCTTGGGGCGGCGATGCTGCCGCTGCTTGCGGAATGTACCGGCGGGACGCCGAAGAAGAAGCCGCTGCTGATCGGGCGGCGGACGGATGTGCTCAGCACCGGTGCGGGTCTTACGGTCGATACGGACGAGACGACCGCCACCGTGACGGTGCCCGCCGCCACGTCGATCAGTGCCTGGCCACAGCCGGGGCTGACGCCCGGGCATGGCGGTGTGAATGTCGCATGGGCGGGCAACATGCAGCACCAGTGGAGCCACAGGATCGGCGCGGGCAATTCGGAGCCTGAATTCCTGTCCTATGTCGCGCTTGGCAAGTCGGGACGCGGCATGATCCAGTCGCCGCCCGTGGTGCAGAACGGGCGGCTGTATGTCGCCGATGCGCAGGGCGTGATCCGTGCCTTTACATGGCCCGGCATGCACAAGGTCTGGGAATACAACCCCAAGCCGAAGAAGATGCTGTCGAACAATATCGGCGGTGGCATCACCATTGATGGCGATACGCTGTATGTGGTCGATGGCATCGGGCAGGCGCTTGCGGTGGATGCGCATACGGGCAAGCTGAAATGGCGGCTGCAGCTTGGGACGCCGGGACGCTCCGCGCCGACCTTTGCCAATGGGTGCCTGTTCTTTGGCACCATCGATGAAAAGCTGTTTGCCGTGAATGCGTCCAATGGCGATATCCTGTGGACCTATACCGCCACGTCGGCCGACACCATCATCGCGGGGCAGCCTGCGCCCGCCGTGATGGACGGCGTCGTGCTGGCCGGGTTCGGATCGGGCGACCTTGTCGCGCTGCGTGCCGAAGGTGGCGAGGTCGTGTGGGCCGATACGCTGGCCAGTTCCAACGGGCAGGGGGCGCTGATCGACTTTTCCTGCGTGCATGGCATGCCGGTCATCAGCAACGGCACGGCGTACGCCATCAGCACGGGCTCGGTCCTGGTCGCGATCGACATGCGTTCGGGGCGGCGCCTGTGGGAACGCGCGATTTCGGGGCAGAACACGCCTGTCGTGATCGGCGACTGGATCTTCCTGCTGTCGATGGACGAGGAACTGGCCTGCCTTGACCGGGAATCGGGGCATGTGCGCTGGATCACGCAGTTGCGCCAGTATGAAAACAGCACCAAGCAGAAGGGCGGCGTCGTCTGGACCGGCCCGCTGCTGGCGGGGGGGAAGCTGGTGTGCATCTCCAGCCTGCCGCAGAACGGTGTCGTCATCATCGACCCGGCGGTGGGGCACATCCTGTCGCTGCATACCCTGCCCGATATTGTGACCGTGACCCCGATTGTTGTTGACGGGCTTATGCTCCTGCTCAACAACAGCGGTGGCCTCATGGCCTATAGTTGAGAAAGTTCCAGTCGTGACCTCATCATTCCCGTCCGATCCGGGGCACGACCTGCCCGTCGTGGTCATCGCCGGCCGCCCCAACGTGGGCAAATCGACGATCTTCAACCGTCTGGTCGGCCGCCGGCAGGCGCTGGTCGCCGACACGCCGGGCGTGACCCGCGACCGCAAGGAAAGCGAGACTACCGTGCGTGGCAGGCGCATCCGCCTGATTGACACCGCCGGTCTGGAGGAAGCCGCCCCTGACACGCTGTTCGGGCGCATGCGGGCGTCGTCCGAATCCGCCGTGGCGATGGCGGACCTTGTACTGTTCTGCATTGACGCGCGCGCGGGCATCACGCCTGCAGACGAACATTTCGCGGCATGGCTGCGCAGGCAGGGGCGTCCGGTCCTTGTCCTTGCGAACAAGGCGGAGGGACGGCAGGGGGCCGCCGCCGCGATGGAGGCGTTCTCCCTCGGGCTTGGCGCGCCGCTTGCGATTTCCGCCGAGCATGGCGAAGGCCTGGCCGACCTCATGGGCGAAATTGCCGACCGTATTCCCGACGGCCCGACACAGCCGCGCCGCCCGTCCCGGCGCGAACGGGCCGAGGGCGAGGAGGAGGACGATACCCGTCCGCCCGGTCCGCTGCGCCTTGCCATCGTGGGGCGACCGAACGCGGGCAAGTCCACGCTGCTCAACCGACTGCTGGGCGAGGAACGGATGATCACCGGCCCCGAACCGGGGCTTACGCGCGATTCCGTATCCGTCATGCTGCATGACGACGAAGGCCCGATCCAGTTGGTCGATACGGCGGGGCTGCGGCGCAAGGCGCGTATCGACGAGACGCTGGAGAAGATGTCCGTCTCCGCCTCCATCGAGGCGCTGAAGATGGCCGAAGTCGTGATCCTCGCACTTGATGCGACGCTGGGCGTGCATGAGCAGGACCTCCAGATCGCCCGCCTGATCGAGCGTGAGGGACGGTGCTGTGTCCTCGCGCTGAACAAGTGGGACGCGGTGGAGGATCGCAACGCCACGCGGCAGGCCATCCGCGACCGTATCGAAACCTCCCTCAGCCAGATGAAGGGCATTCCCGTCGTCGCGTTTTCCGCGCTGACCGGGGCGGGGGTCAACAAGCTGCTGCCGACCGTGCGCCATGCCTATGAGGTGTGGAACCGCCGTGTGCCGACGGGGGAACTCAACCGCTGGTTCGAAATGATGGTCTCGCGCCATCCGCCGCCGCTGGTGCAGGGACGGCGGCTTAAGCTGCGCTATATCACGCAGGCCAAGTCGCGGCCGCCGACCTTCATCCTGTTCGGCACCCGGACGGAACAGATGCCCGAGGATTACCAGCGTTACCTGGTCAATGGCCTGCGTGAGGCGTTCGACCTGCCGGGCACGCCGATCCGCCTGCTGCTGCGTGGTTCACAGAATCCGTACGCCCCGACGAAATGATCCTCTGGACAGAAGATAAAAAGTTTATGGGCGCCGCCTTTTGACAAAAGGGCGGCGTTCTTCTGTTTCAGGGCCTTTTCAGGCAACCAGTGACGCCAGCAGCGTAAACAGCAGTCCAAGCACGGCGATCAGGGTTTCCACGACCGACCATGTGCGGATGGTCTGCCCCACCGTCAGGCCCAGATATTCCTTGATCTGCCAGAATCCCGCATCATTGAGCGGGCCGAGCGCGACCGAACCCGCGCCCGTGACGATCACCATCAGTTCGGGCGAGACACCGTGCGCATGCAGCAGGATCGGCCCCACGATTCCCGATGCCGTGCTCATCGCCACGGTGGCCGATCCGGTGGCGACGCGCACCACGACCGCCAGCAGCCATGCCAGCACCAGCAGGGGGACATGCGCGCCCAGCGCCAGCGTGGTGATGGACGATGAAATCCCGCTATCGACCAGTTCGCGCCCGAACCCGCCGCCCGCGCCGACCAGCAGCATGATCAGCGCGGTTGGGCCGAGGCATTCATTGGTAAACTTCAGGATGGTCGCGCGTGAAAAGCCCCGCGCGACCCCCAGCACGTAGAAGGACAGCACCGTCGCGATCGCCAGCGCGATATCGGTATTGCCGACGAAATGCAGGATCGTGTTGGCCGTGTCACCGGGGCGCGAGAGCAGGTCCGCCACTGATCCCACCAGCATCAGCAGCACCGGGCACAGGATCGAGAACACCGTGGTCATGAAGGGCGGCAGGTTCGCGGGCGTCGCGTCATTGACGAACTGGCTGGCGAGTGCGGCCTCGTTCGTTGGGCCAATCCGCGGGGTGATGAACCGGGCATAGACGGGACCGGCCAGGGCCGCGACCGGCGTTCCGATGATGGCCCCCCACAGGATGGTGCGGCCCGTATCCGCATGATAGGCCGCCAGCGCCAGCAGGGTTGCGGGATGCGGCGGGATCATCGCATGGGTGACCGACAGCGCCGCCCCCATCGGCAGCGCCACCATCAGCAGCGGCGTCTGCGTGCGTCGCGCAAGGGTGAAGGCCAGCGGGATGAGCAGGACGAACCCGACCTCGAAAAAGACCGGCAGTCCCACCAGAAGGCCAATGACCATCATGGCCCAACTGACGCGGCGTGCGCCCGCGATGCGGGTGATGGTCAGGGCGATCTGGTCCGCGCCGCCGGATTCCGCAAGCATCTTGCCCAGCATCGTGCCCAGCGCGATCACGGTGGCGACATGGCCCAGGACCTTGCCCGCGCCCTCCTCGAACGAGGAGATGGCCTTTTGCGGCGGCATGCCCGCGCATAGTGCAAGCAGGATCGACACACCGAACAGCACGATGAACGGATTGATCCTGCATCGCCCGATCAGGACGATCACGGCGATTATGGCCATGACGGCAAGGGTAACGGCAATAAAAGGGGACATCATCACATCTGTAAAATTATTATTATTGGGTGATCTGTCGCGACATGCGCCGCATGTGGGGTGAAAAGGCGAATATGGAACGCGACCATGGCGTAACGTGGGCAATATTGCACACGATCCTGGGTGCCGTGCGTCCGTGTCGGGATGGTGACTGGAAAAATAAATCCTTTTCCATAAGCTGACCGGACATGCCCGGCATATGGGAACACCATCTGCCGCCAGCATCGCGAGCAATGACAACAGTTGCAAATAACAAGACAGAATGAAAGCCGTCCGCGCTTTCATCATAAAAACCGGACAAGGAAACTGTCATGTCGTCACTTCAGTCCCCGGCATCCATAACACGGCCCGACGGGACGCAGGGTTCCCCCGAATTCCTGGCCCGTTCCGTGGGCGTCAGCCTTCTTGCGGCCCTTGCCGGACTGATGTTCGGCCTTGATACGGGTGTCATCGCCGGGGCCCTGACCTTCATCGGCGATGAATTCCATGCCTCCGCGCAGATGCAGGAATGGATCGTCTCCTCCATGATGGCGGCTGCCGCCGTGGGGTCGATCGTGGCGGGGAACCTGTCGTACCGCTTTGGCCGGCGCAAGGCGCTGATGGGGGCGGCGATCCTGTTCCTTGCCGGGTCGGTCACCTGTGCGCTGGCGCCGTCCGTCATGGTGCTGGTCATCGGCCGCGTCTTCCTGGGCCTTGCGGTCGGGATCGCGGCATTTACCGCGCCGCTCTACATTTCCGAGGTGGCGATGGAATCCGCCCGCGGGTCGCTGATTTCATGTTACCAGTTGATGATGACACTGGGCATTTTCCTGGCCTATGTCGTTGACAGCTTCCTGTCCTATGGCGGGCACTGGCGATGGATGCTGGGGCTGATGACGCTGCCGGCGGTGGTGTTCTGTATTGGCTGCCTGTTCCTGCCCGACAGCCCGCGCTGGCTGATGATGCGCGGCGATACGCGCCATGCCCGTCTTGTCATGCGCTACCTGCGTTCAAGCCCGCAGGAGGCGGATCGTGAAATCGACGACATCGCAACAGAACTGAAGAAGGAGCACGGCAATGTGTGGACCTTCTTTCGCACCAATCCCAATTTCCGCCGCTCTGTCGGGCTGGGGATGCTGCTTCAGGTGATGCAGCAACTGACGGGCATCAACGTGCTGATGTATTATGCGCCCAAGGTCTTTCAGGCCGCGCATTTCGGCGTTGCGGCCGCCACGTGGTCCACGGCGGTCATCGGTCTGGTCAACATGGCGGCGACGGGGCTTGCGATCCTGTTCATCGACCGCTGGGGGCGTCGCCCGCTGCTGCTGCTGAGTTGCGTTGTCATGACGCTGAGCATGGCGGTCGCGGGCGCGCTGGTGGCGATGGGGGCCTCGACCCTGCCGCAGGAGATCGGGATGGTGGTGGCGCTGCTGCTGTTCGTTGCGGGATTCGCGATGGGGGCGGGGCCGCTGGTGTGGACGCTGTGTTCGGAAATACAGCCGCTGCGGGGCCGTGATTTCGGCATCGCATGTTCGACATTCACGAACTGGGCCGCCAACTGGCTGATCAGCAACACGTTCCTTTCGGTCCTCGAGGTGTTGGGGGAGGCACGGACCTTCTGGCTTTTCGCGCTGATGAACGCGATATTCATCGTCATTACCCTTGGCTTCGTGCCGGAGACCAAAGGCGTCTCCCTTGAGGCGATCGAGGATCACCTGATGAAGGGACGCAGGCTGCGTGACCTCGGTCGCTGAGGCGGCGATCAGGGGATTTCTGACCCAATGGTGGAATTGCAGGTTTCATGATTATCCGCACTGACGAGACATTCGACATCGACACGCCCTCTGGCCGGATGCGCCTGCATGTCTTTCGCCCCGTGGCGGAGGGACAGTTTCCCGGCATCGTCCTGTTTTCGGAAATCTATCAGGTCACGGCCCCCATCCGCAGGCTTGCGGCCATGGTGGCGGGGCAGGGCCATGTCGTTGCGGTGCCGGAGGTGTACCATGAATACGAACCGGCGGGCACGGTCCTGGCCTATGACAGGGCGGGCACGGATCGGGGCAATGCCCTGAAATATACCAAGCCCCTTGCGGCCTATGACCATGATGCCCGTGCGGCGGTGTCGTGGCTGGTTGATGACTGCGCCGCCTGTTCGGGGCGGGTGGGGACGCTGGGCGTCTGCCTTGGCGGGCATCTGGCCTTCCGTGCGGCGTTCGATGCGCGCGTGCGGGCGGCGGCATGCTTTTACGCCACCGATATCCATTGCGCCTCCCTTGGGGAGGGGAAGCATGACGATACGCTCGCACGCCTGCCTGAAATCTCAGGCGAGGTAATGATGGTGTGGGGACGTCAGGACCCGCATGTGCCGTTCGCCGGCCGGCAGTTGATCCGTGAGCGGATGGAACTGGCGGAAATACGTTACGAATGGCATGAATTCAACGCGCAGCATGCCTTCCTGCGTGATGAAGGGCCACGTTACGACGCGGCACTGTTCCTGCAGTGCATGGACATGGCCAAGGCGCTGTTCCACCGTAACCTGACATGATGGCCGGGCAGGGGAACATGCCGCCCCGCCCGCATCTGTTCAGGGCGCGCCGCGCGTCAGCAAGCCCGCCACCAGCACCAGCGCCACGGCAAGGCCCGTTTCACGGTTGAAGCGGAACAGGCGCAGGCATTGCGGGGCATTGTGTTCGTCAAGGCGCATGACCTGCCATGCCAGCAGCGCGGCCGGCAGCGGCAGCCCGGCCCAGAAGCCCGGCCCCTGGTGCGACAGCGCCCCCGCTGCCGCAATGCCTGCAAGGGCGAGTGCGTAGCAGGTCCCGACAAAGCCGCGCGCCCTGTTCGCCATCAGGCGCGATGTGGACTTCACCCCGATCCGGGCGTCGTCCTCCATGTCCTGAAAGCCATAGATCGTATCGAACCCCAGTTGCCAGACGATGGTGGCGGCATAAAGCATACCCTGCGCCAGGTCGATGCGGTCCGCCGCCGCCGCATATCCCAGCGGGGCGCCAAACCCGAACGTGAAGCCCATGACAAGCTGCGGCCACCACGTCACCCGCTTGGCCAGTGGATACAGCGCCACCAGCAGGAGCGAGGAGGCACCCAGCACTCGTGACAGCGGGTTGAGGCACATCAGGATATTGAACCCGATCAGCAGCAGCGCGATCAGGAACAGCCCGGCCTCGCGCATGCGCAGCGCGCCACTGGCCAGCGGGCGTCCGGCGGTGCGCGCGACCATGCGGTCGATATCGCGGTCCCACATGTCATTGACCACGCATCCTGCCGCGCGCATGACGATGCTGCCGATCCCGAACAGCACGATCAGGCGCAGGCGTTCGCGTGGCGTGACACCGGCAGGCAGCAGGATGCCCCATACCCCCGGCAGGAACAGAAGCCATGTCCCGATGGGCCGGTCCAGCCGTGCCAGCAGCGCATAGGGGCGCAGGGGCGCGGGAAGACGCCCGATCCAGCCGTCAGTACGGATGTCGGTATGCGACGCGGACTGTGTCACGACATGTATTCTCCCGGCGATGAGGCCCGGCATGACGATGACGCCGGGCGACCTGGCTGCTAATGCGGACACAGATGGGCCGGATGATCGTGCGTGGTCAAGTCCGGGCCGCGACGACAAGACCGAGATGGCAGGCCGATACGCCACAGACCGAAGGAAACATCATGAGGGACAGTCCCCGCCTGTTCATGGACCCGCAGGCATACCCGCCCATGCAGCCCGAAATGGTCATCCGGCTGGAACCGGATCGCGCGCATTATCTGGGCAATGTCCTGCGTCTGGGCGCGGGCGCGCGCGTGGTCGTGTTCAACGTCCGCGATGGTGAATGGTCCGCCACCATAGAGATGCTGCGCCGTGATCGTGGGGAAATCCGCCTTGGGCAGATGGATCGCGCGCCGTGCGTGACGCGGGGGCCGCAGATCATGTTCGCGCCGCTCAAGCGCGATGCGACCGAAATGATCATCCGCATGGGAACGGAACTTGGTGTTGGCTGTTTCCATCCCGTCATTACGGAACGCACGAATACCCATCGCCTGAACGAGGGACGGCTGTCGGCCATCGCGCGTGAGGCCAGCGAGCAGTGCGAGCGCCTCGATGTTCCCGACATCCGCCCGATCCGGCCGATGACGGATGCGATTGCGCACTACCCGGCAGATATGCAACTGTTCGTTGCACTTGAACGTCTGGACCCCACGGCGCAGGAAGGTGAAGTTCCCCGTGCGCGTTCCGGCGATGCCCTGCTGATCGGACCCGAAGGCGGGTTTTCGGCCCAGGAGCAGGCGTTCCTGCGTCGCCAGCCTGTCACACGGGTGCTGTCGCTGGGGCCGCTTGTGCTGCGGGCGGATACGGCGGCAGCGGCAGGACTGGCCCTGATGGGGGCTGGCATCCGCAGGGGACTGGCCGGAGGGGATTGATCCGGCCGCTCTCTGGCATAGGGACCGGATCCGGTCCACAATGGTTTCGCACTCTTTCTGTAACGAGGATTCCCGCCACGTCATGTCCAACCCTGGCGACCAAGATACAACTCCGATCGAATCGGTTACCCAACTGGCCGGCCTGCTGGCGGCTGGGGCAAAACCACAAGATGCGTGGCGGATCGGCACGGAACATGAGAAATTCGGCTTCATACGTCCGCAGGCCACGCCGCCGGGCCGTGCGCCATGGCTGCCGCCCCCGTATGAGCCTGACGGGATCCATGCCGTCCTGTCGTCCCTGCGGGATCAGGATCGCGGCGCATGGCACGACATCCGTGACACGGGCGCGCTGATTGGCCTGAAGGGGCGCGAGGCGCACAGGGGGGCGTCCATCTCCCTTGAACCGGCCGGGCAGTTCGAACTGTCGGGCAAGCCGCTGGCGACCCTGCATGAAACCCGGGCGGAGATGCAGGAGCATTTCGACAGCCTGCATCCCGTCTGTGACCGGCTTGGCCTCGGGTTCGCGCCGCTGGGCTTTCACCCCTTCGCCCGGCGCGAAGACATGCCGACCATGCCCAAAAGCCGCTACGCCATCATGCGCAACTACATGCCCAAGGTTGGCACGCTGGGGCTGGACATGATGCTGCGGACCTGCACGGTCCAGGTCAATCTCGATTTCGCCTCCGAACAGGACATGGTGCGCAAGATGCGTGTCTCGCTTGCGCTGCAGCCAGTGGCGACGGCGCTGTTCGCGAATTCGCCGTTTTACGAGGGCCATCCCAATGGCCTGCTGTCGAACCGTGCCCATGTCTGGACCGACACGGATAACCAGCGTTCGGGCATGCCGCTGGCATTCTTTGCCCCTGATTTCGGATTCGAGGCGTATGTCGAATGGCTGCTTGACGTGCCGATGTATTTCATCATGCGCGACGGGCGGATCCATGACGTGGCGGGCCGTTCCTTCCGTGCATGGATGAATGGCGACACCCAGCAGGGGCTGGAGGGACTGACCCCGACGCTGGGCGATTTCGAGGACCATATGACCACTGCCTTCACCGATGTCCGGCTGAAGCAGTTTCTGGAAATGCGTGGCGCGGATGCCGGGTCGCCCGCGATGATGCTGGCGCAGTCCGCGCTGTGGGTCGGCCTGCTGTATGATGACGCGGCGCTGGCCGCGGCGGACGCCCTTGTGCGTGAACAGCCATGGGAAAGCTATGTCGCCCTGCGTGCGGCGGTGCCGCGCCATGGGCTGGATGCGCCATGGGCGGGCGGCGTGCTGCGTGGCCTTGCCGGGCGCATGGTCGCGATCGCCACCGACGGGTTGCGCGCGCGCGCGCGAAAGGACGCCACCGGGCAGGACGAGGCGCGTTACCTTGATCCCCTGCATGAAATCACCAGTGGCGGCCCGACGCAGGCCGAGGCCTGGCTGCAGGCCTATCATGGTCGCTGGGGCGGTGATGTGACCCGTATTTTCGACGAATCCGCAATCTGAAGCATTGCCACGTTCGGGATGCCATGGGGCCGGTCATCAGGAATTGGTGGCCGGCCCCCTGTATGTACGGGTGTTGTTTTGTATTGCGACGCGGTCTCAATCCGGGTGGATAGTAATGTTTTTGTGTTGTTGTCCGGTTTTCTGGGTTGTTATTGTATAATGAGAATTATTTTCGTCTTCTGAAATGGCTTGAACGCGATAACTGCTTTCTGCATACAGTAATGCATGCGCAAATTCTCGACATTGACGGATCAGGAAATCCTCGCCCTCGCCATTTCCAACGAGGAAGAGGACGGCCGCATCTATTCTGATTTCGCCTATGCGATGCGGGAGAAATTTCCCGATACCTCGAAAATTTTCACCGACATGGCGCAGGAGGAAGACCAGCATCGCCGTGACCTGATCGACCTGTATGCCAGCAGGTTCGGGCAGCATATCCCCCTGATTCGGCGGCAGGACATTGCGGGGTTCCTGACCCGCAAGCCCGCATGGCAGGTGCAGGGGCAGGGCATCGACGCGGTGCGCCGCCATGCGCGTCAGATGGAACTCGACGCCGCGCGGTTCTACCGCCAGGCGGCGACGCGCACGACCGATATCGCGACGCGAAAGCTGCTCGGCGACCTTGCGCTGGCCGAGGACCGGCATGAACAGGCGGCAGGTGCGATCGAACTCGACCGGCTTCCCGCTTCCAAGCGGGAGGAGGAGGACGAGGATGCGCGCCGCCGCTTTGTCCTGCAGATCATACAGCCCGGCCTTGTGGGCCTGATGGATGGTTCCGTCTCCACGCTTGCGCCAGTTTTTGCCGCGGCCTTTGCGACGCATCTGCCGTGGAATGCGTTTCTGGTGGGGATGGCGGCCTCGGTCGGGGCGGGGATTTCCATGGGCTTTGCGGAGGCGCTGTCCGACGATGGCAAGCTGTCGGGCCGTGGCGCGCCGCTGCTGCGCGGGTTGATCTGCGGGCTGATGACGACGGCGGGGGGAATCGGCCATACGCTGCCGTTCCTGATTGATAATTTCACCACCGCCATGATGGCGGCCGTTATTGTCGTGGTCATCGAACTGTTCGTCATTTCATGGATACGCTGGCGTTATCAGGATACGCCATTCGGTTCGGCCATCGTGCAGATCGTCCTTGGCGGTGCGCTGGTGTTCGCCGCTGGTGTCCTGATCGGCAGTTCCGGCTGATCCCCCCGTATGCCTCCCGCTTTGCCTTGATCTTGACGAAGTGATGGGGCACGCACGTGCATGTGCTTTTTCTGGCCGGACACTTTCCCGATGAAATACCCTGACCGTTTTCCCCTTTCACGTCTGCGTGGTCTGCGTCCGATCATGCTGGCGATGCCGCTGGTGCTCGGGCTTGTGACATATGCCCTGCCGGCCGGAGCACAGGCGCAGATGGTTGTGGGGGCTTCGGACCAGGATCATGCCCTGATCACCCGAATCGAGGAGCACCTCAACACCATCACGCTGCTGACCGCAAAATTCCATCAGGTCGCATCGGACGGGAAGCAGTCCACCGGCACCGCATGGCTGGACCGCAGGAACCGCCGCATGCGTTTCCAGTATGATCCGCCCAGCCCGCTCCTGCTGGTCGCCAACCATGACCAGGTCGTCTTCAATGACAGCGAACTGGGCCAGACCACCACGATGCCGATGGACAAGACGCCGATCGGGCTTCTGCTGCGTCCGCATCTTGCGCTGTCGGGGGATGTGCAGGTCACGGCGCTGGTTCACGAAGGGCCGCAGATAGAGATCACGCTGGTACGGACGGATTCGCCCGGTGATGGCAGCCTGACGCTGCTTTTCCATGAGGAGAAGGGACAGCTTCTGCTGCGGGGATGGATCGTCCAGGATGCGCAGGGGGAAAGCACGCGTGTGGACCTGCTGCATGCGTCCGTGGGCGGGGCGGAACCGCCGGACAGCCTGTTCAACACGGATATTGGCGACAAATAGGAAACGGGTCCTGCCCGTTGCCTAGTCCGCGTCCCGTGTCAGTTCCAGCGCCCGGGCATAGACGGTGCGCCGGGGCAGGTTGACGATCCCGGCCACCAGGGATGCCGCATCCTTGATGGAGAGTGATTTCAGGGCCTCGTGCAGGTGGGTGTCGAGGTCCTGCGGCCCCGTATCGTCGGCAGGCGGGGGGCCGAGGATGACCGTGATTTCCCCCCGTGGCGCATGGTCCCGGTAATGTTGCGCCAGTTCACCCACGGGGCCGCGCCGGACTTCCTCGAACCTCTTGGTCAGTTCGCGCGCAACCGCCGCCGGCCGTTCCGGGCCGAATACCGCCGCAAGTGAGGCCAGCATGTCCGCCAGGCGATGTGGTGCCTCATGCCAGATCAGCGTGGCGCAAAGCCCCGCCTGTTCCGCGGCACGTAGTACGGAGAGGTTTTCGCGCCGGGCGGCATCGCGTGGCGGCAGGAAGCCGGAAAACATGAAGGGATGGGGCGGCAGGCCCGAAAGCGTCAGCGCCATGACCGCCGCATTGGCCCCCGGCACCGCCGTGACATGCCCGCCGCCCGCGATGACGGCGCGTACCAGGCGGTATCCGGGATCCGACATCAGGGGCGTGCCGGCATCGGAAATGACCGCGATTTTGCGGCCCTGCTGCAACAGGTCCAGCAGGGCGGGGATGCGTTCCTGCTCGTTATGGTCATGCAGGGGGCGGGTGCGGGTCCTGATGCCATGCGCCTGCAGCAGTTTCGCGCTGGTGCGCGTATCCTCGCACAGGATCAGGTCGGCTTCGTTCAGGCATTGTACCGCGCGTGCGGAAATATCGCCCATATTGCCGATCGGCGTTGCCACCAGCGTCAATATGCCTCCATCATGTGATGACATGACCTGTATATCCTCTCTCTCCGCATGACGCGGCTTCGCATCTCCGCTATGGATCGTCGCCGATCGAGACTGCAAAGGCGAAAGACATGAGTCGTCAGACATTGGTAACCCGCAAGCTTGGACAGGATCCTGTTTCTGCCACGCAGGGATCTCCTTGCAAGGCCTTATTGCTGGCCGGGGTGCTCATGTCCACGCTTGCGGCGTGTGCTGGCGGCGGGGAAGGGACGAAAACATCCCATGCCGGGCGCAATGTCGGCGTGCTGCTGCCGCTGACGGGCAACAATGCACGACTGGGGCAAGAAATGCTCAGCGCGGCGCGCATGGCCATGAACACGCCCACGGCGCCGAAGCTTGACGTCCATGACACGACCGCCCCCGGCGGGGCCGCTGCCGCCGCGCAGGCTGCGGTAAAGGCGGGTGACGGGATCATCCTTGGTCCGCTGACGGCGGGGGACGCCACGCAGGCGGCGGCAATGACGGCACAGACCAGCGTGCCGATGCTGTCCTTTACCTCCGACGTGTCGGTTGCGCGTCCCGATGTCTGGATCCTTGGGATCGCCCCGGAACAGCAGGTGCGCCGCATGGTGGGGGCGGCCGTCAGGGAAAACCGGCAGCATTTCGCCGCCTTCCTGCCCAATACGGCACTGGGCCATGCCATGGGCGATGCCCTGAGGCAGAGCTGTAGCGAACATGGCCTGCAATCCCCCCAGATCATGTACCATGGCACGACCGCCGCCGAGATTACCGAACAACTGAAGACATTCTCCGCCTTCGATAGCCGTGCTGCCGCGGCGGCAACACAGGCGGCGGCAACCGCCCCTGCTGCGCCCGTGCCGACCGGCGTTGACCCGGCCAACCCCGACGCCGCCGCGACGGATGCTCCCCCCACGCCTCCCGCGCAACCCGCGGAAGTACCCCTGGCCCCACCGCCATTCGATGCGCTGTTGCTGGCGGATACGGGGCTGCAACTGGGTCATGTGATCGAAGGGCTGCGTGCGGTGCAGGTCTCTCCGACCCAGACGCGCATCATGGGGCCCGGCCTCTGGGGCGCATTCGCGGGCAAACTGGCGCAGTTGCAGAATGCCTGGTACGCTGCGCCGGACCCGGCAAGCAGGCAGCATTTCGTCCAGCTTTTCATGGCACAGTACCATCATATGCCGACCCCGCTGGCCGACCTGTCCTATGACGCGGCGGCACTGGTGAAGGCACTGGACCAGGCGCCACGGACGGGGGGCGCGAAAAATGGCTATTCGGTGCAGGCCTTGACCCGCAACGAGGGATTTTCAGGGGTGGATGGTGTTTTCGGCTTTACGGCCAGTGGCCGGACACGCCGCGATCTGGCGATTTTCCAGATCCTGCCCGAAGGTGGCAGCCGGATGGTTCAGGCCCCTTCAGGGCGGTTGCAGAACGGAACGAACTGACAAAGGACAGGAACTCTGTCCGTCCGGCGGCGTCAGTGGGAAAGGAGGGCTGCGGCAATCATGCCGCAGCGGTGGCACCACAGGACAGCACCGGACGGATGGCGTACAATGCCGCTTCGAAACTGCGATATGATGACAGGCGCCGGTCGCGCAACTGGTCGATCAGGACCCAGCGCATGCCTTCCGGCTGGATCATGTAGGCCGGGTCTGCATTTTCACGCACCCAGACAAGCACATTTTCAATGCCATCGCCTTCTTCGGCAGATGTGACATCGACGTCGCACAGTCCCATGCAGGTACCTGCTTCCAGCCAACGCATCAGGTATTCGTAATGACGGGGCAGAAACCCCTGCCGAAGCGGAATAACATTGGAGGCAGAAATCTGATGATCCATCATGCTCATAATGTCGGCCCTCTGACATATCCTATGCGTTAACAGCACGTCTCAACGGTAAGTCTTGCATGAGTGCTTGCCAAACTGAATCTGTCTCCAGAAGCCGCAGAAAGAGGCAGAAATTGCCGACCGTGACAAAAAAGCAATGCTTTGTTGCGCTTTAGAGTCATTAAATGATTATTTATTGTTCAGTTGCCTATTCCATCGGCGATGCAGCCAGAGCCAACTGCCCGGATGTTGGCGTATTTTCTGTTCAATGTAATCGTTGACCTGCTGGGTCAGCAGCAACTGGTCGCGCTTGCGGTCCCCCGTATCGGGAAGTTCCAAGGGCGGGGAGACATGGACGCGCAGACGTGCAGGACCCAGCCGCTCCACATATCCGGCGATCACGGGGCATTTCTGCCGCAGCGCCATGGCGGCCATGGCGCTTGCCGTCATGGCGGGCCTGCCGAAGAATCGGGCCTCGATTCCATCATTCATCTTCTGGTCAACCAGCATCCCCAGATGGCCGCCGCGGATCAGGTGCGCCAGCGCCTGCCGCGCGCCACGTGCGCCCTTGGCGAACAGGGGCACGGCCTGTCCCATGGCCTCGTCACGCAGGTCGCACAGCATCCGGTCCACATACGGGTTGTTCGGCGCGCGGTAGAAGGAGGAGAATGCAAGCCCGTAGCGCGCCACGGCGGGGGGCAGCATTTCCCAGTTGCCGATATGCCCCGACACGAACATGACGGGCTGGCCCGTATGGGCATGGGCGCGCAGGTGTTCTTCCCCCACGACATCCCATCCCGGCCCGGCGGAGGGGTTGTGGGGCAGTTTCGCAAGGTGGGGGAGTTCGCCGGCATTGCGGCCGATATTTTCCCACATGTCACGGATGATGCGCCATCGCGACCGTCGCCCCAGATGCGGCATGACATAGCGCAGGTTGGCATCGGCCACTTTTGAAACCGGCAGCCACGGGCCAGCCACCCGGCACAGCCACCCTGCCGCGTTGGATGCATGTTCGGGCTTCATGCGCCGCAATCCCGCCAGCAGTGCGGACAGCAGCGTCGCCTCCACCCACATGCGGCGTGGTGGCGGCCTGTCGTGGGAACTGCTCATTGTCCCGATTTCCCCAGCCATGTCTCCAGCAGGCGTTCGGGCACCTGTGGGTCGGACCAGCGGAGCGACACCCCGACGGGTGTGACCCGTGCCTGAAAATCCGGGGGCAGGCGGACAAAATCCTTGGGCGTGGTCACCAGTCGGGCCTTCATGTCGTGGGCGGTCTTCAGCAGTTGCGCCAGTTCGGCAGGGTGGTAGGGGTGATGATCGGCAAAGGCGACGGCCTGTCGCACATCGACGCCTGACTGGCGCAGTCCGTCGAAGAATTTGGAAGGTCGCCCGATTCCCGCGAACGCGACGACAGGACAGTGCAGGGGAAGGGCGGCCTCGTCCTGCTGCAATGTCGCGCAATGGCAGGGCAGGGCGGGTGGCAGGCCATGCAGCAGGCCGGTGCGGTCTTCCCCGATCATGAGGATCGCCTGAGCACGTGACAGGCCGGAGGATACAGGTTCGCGCAAGGGACCGGCCGGCAGCACGCACCCATTGCCGAACCCCTGGTACCCATCCACCACCACGAGCGAGACGTCACGCCGGAGTCCGGGATTCTGCAATCCGTCATCCATGATCAGACAATCGGCCCCGTCCGCGATGGCAAGGCGCGCGGCCTGCGCCCGGTCCGCGCCGACATAACAGGGGGCAAGGGCCGCAAGCAGCAGGGCTTCGTCGCCCACGTCGCGCGCGGTATGCCGTCCTGCCTGCACACGTGTGACCTGCCGCAGGTTGCCGCCATATCCCCGTGTCAGGAAAGCAACCCGGCGATTGCGCGCGACAAGGCGACGGCCCAGATCCAGCGCCACGGTCGTCTTGCCGGTGCCCCCCACCGTCAGGTTGCCACAGCACAGGACGGGGACGGGGGCGGCCCATGGATGCCGACGCAGGCGCATCCTGCCGATGGCGGCATAGAGCCATGAAAACGGGGACAGCAGCAAAGCCGGGAGGCTGCGGGACCCGCCCTGCCATTCCCAGAAATGGGGCGCGTGCATCAGCGGTACACCACCTTGAGAATACCTGCGGCAACACGCTGCGCAACCTGTGCATCACGGGTCGCGGCCGCGCGGCCTGCCGTCATGGCGTCATGCAGCCTGCCTTCATCGCGGAGCATATCCACCACCCAGCATGCCAGTTCCTGCGCATTGGCCACATAGGTCACCGCATCGCCCAGCGCCGCGAAGGCCTGCCGGAAATTGGCGATGGCGGGACCACTGGCCAGTGCATTGCCAAGGCGCGCGGGTTCCATCGGATTATGGCCACCACCCTGCGGGGCGGGCAGCAGGCTGTTGCCCATCAGGACAGGGCAGTGCAGGGCATAGAACAGCCCCATTTCACCCAGCGTATCGCAGATCCACACACTGTCACCGGGGGCAGGGGCCTGCCCCATGGCGCGACGTGGGGCATGCGGTCCCACAAGCGGCATCAGGCCCGCGCCGCGTTCGGGATGGCGCGGCACGATGATCGTCAGCAGGTCGATGATCTGGCTGCGGGCGAGGGCTGCGGCCTGCAGGACGATCTCTTCTTCTCCCGGATGCGTGGATGCCGCGATCCAGACGGGACGGTTGCCAACCTGCTGTTTCAGCAGCGCAAGGTCCGTGTCCTTCTGCGGAAGGGATGCCGCGTCCTTGAGATCGCCGAGCAGCGCGATATCTGTCCGGCCCAACGCATGCAGACGCCGGGCATCTTCCGCCGAACGGGCGCACACCCACGCAAGCGCGCGGAGCATGGCGCCGACAATGCAGGGCAGGCGCCGCCACATGGCATAGGACCGATCGGACATGCGCGCGTTGATCAGGAGAACCGGCACGTCTTCATGCCCGCAGGCCGCGATCATGTTCGGCCACAACTCGCTTTCCGTCAGGATCGCCCCGTCAGGATGCCAGGTGCGCACGAACCGCCGCATCCATGCAGGCACATCGAGGGGCACGAACTGGTGAATGACCCGCAGGCCATCGGGCAGTTCGCGCAGTCGCTGCACCAGCAGGGCCGCCGATGTGGTGGTGGCGGTGGTGACGAGGAAATGCAGGTCGGGCCGGGCATGATGCAACGCGGCGATGACGGGAAGGATGGACAGGGTTTCGCCCACGCTGACGGCATGCAGCCACACTAACGGCCCTTCGGGGCGTGGAAGGGTGGCGATGCCCCGCCGTTCGCAGACCCGTGCCGCGATTTCCTTGCCCCGTCGCACACGCCGCGCAAGATATGGCCGCAGTACGGGGGCAAGCGCCGAGGCGACCCCCGACCACAGGGCACACGACAGTCGGCCACATATCCTGTCGCGGAACGTCAGGTCATCCCGTTGCGATACACGCGTTTGCATGTCCCTGCGGTAGCATGGGGAATGACGGGGTGAAAGCACAAGCTCATGCAGGCGGCCTCACCCCGCGAGGGCATCAGGCCTCAAGAAAGCGCCGCAGGCCAAAGCCCTGCGGCTTCTCGTTCAGGACGGAGGGCTGATACGCCACGGTAAAACGCGTATGTGCCTTTTCCCATATGGACGGATCGCTACCTTCGGCAATGACGACCGTGGTGATGCCACAGCGTAGCATGAATTCGTACTGGTCGGGCAGGGTTTGGCCCGTGGCGCGGATCTCGCCCTTGAAATGCAGGTGTTCACGCAGGGCACGGGCCTGCGTGAAGGCACGCCCGTCACGGAAACCGGGAAAGTCCACATTCACCAGCGCCAGACGGGGCAGCACGGTACGCAGGGCGGTGACGTCTTCATCAGGTGTCAGGCGCACACCCACCGGTGCATTGCCCGCGCGCGCCAGCGCTTCTTCCACCCGGGCAAGCGGCACGATGACGGCCCCATCGGCGGGGCAGGGGGCGTCATCGGGAACCTGTGTCCACGTATCCGCGACAATCCGGCCATTTTCAAGCAGTGGCATAGACAGCATCCTTGAAGACGGCAGCGCCAAGCCGCCGATAGGTATCAACAAACCGCTCATCCTCGTGCCGGTGCACCAGATAGGCGTCGATCAGGGCGGCGATGGCATCCACGGTCTCATCCTCCGGCAGGGCCGGGCCGATGATCTGGCCGATGGCCGCGTCATTTTCGCCCGAGCCGCCCAGTGTCAGCTGGAAATATTCCTCCCCGCGCTTGTCCACGCCAAGGATACCGATATGGCCGGCATGATGATGCCCGCAGGCATTGATGCAGCCGGAGATGTTGATGCGCAGCGCGCCGATGCGCTCCTGCAGGCCGGGATCGGCAAAGCGGGCGCTGAGCTTCTGCGCGATGGGAATGGAGCGTGCATTCGCCAGCGAGCAGTAATCCAGCCCCGGGCAGGCGATGATATCCCCCACCAGGCCGATATTCGGCGTCGCCAGCCCCGCTGACGACAGTTCCTGCCACAGTTCCTGCAACTGGTCCTGGCGCACATGTCCCAGCACGACATTCTGCATGTGGGTGATGCGGATCTCACCAAAGCTGTAGCGTTCGGAAAGGGCGGCGATGGTGTCCATCTGGTCCGCCGTCACGTCACCCGGGATCCCCCCATCGGGCTTGAGCGAAATCACGGCGGAGATGAAGCCGGGTGCCCGGTGCGGGTGCGTGTTGGTGCGCACCCAGCGGTCGAAGGCGGGATTGCGCGCGCGATCGGCCTGCAACCGCTGCGCCGCGTCCGCGGGGGCATGCAGGTCCGGCACGGCGAAACGCGCGCGGATGCCCGCGACGATGGCCGGATCCAGCCGGTAGCGCGCACGATCCATCTGCGCGAATTCGGCATCGACTTCCTCGCGGAAACGCTCGATCCCCAGCGCCTGCACAAGGATCTTGATACGGGCCTTGTACATGTTGTCGCGACGCCCATGCGCGTTATAGACGCGCACGATCGCCTCCAGCCACGCAAGGAGGTCTTCCTCCGGCAGGCCGTCACGCAGCAGCACGCCGATGACAGGCGTGCGCCCCAGTCCGCCGCCGACATGGACATCGAAGACCGCGCGCCCGTCATCGCCGGGACGTGCAAGCAGGCCGATATCATGGAAACGCGCCGCCACCCGGTCATGGGGACTGCCGGTGATGGCGATCTTGAATTTGCGCGGCAGGAAGGAGAATTCCGGATGCAGGGTGGACCACTGCCGCAGGATTTCCGCATGGATGCGCGGATCGAGCACTTCGTCCGCCGCAGCACCCGCGAATTCATCGCACGTCACGTTGCGGATGCAGTTGCCGCTGGTCTGGATGGCGTGCATGTCCACGTCCGCCAGTCGGCCAAGGATGTCGGGCGTATCCTCCAGCCGGATCCAGTTGAACTGGATGTTCTGGCGCGTGGTGAAATGCCCGTAATCCCGGTCATAGGTCCGCGCGATATGCGCCAGTTCACGCATCTGCGCCGCACCCAGCATGCCATAAGGGATCGCCACGCGCAGCATGTAGGCATGCAACTGCAGGTACAGGCCGTTCATCAGCCGCAGCGGCTTGAACTGGTCTTCGCTCAGTTCGCCCGAAATACGGCGCGCCACCTGGTCGCGGAACTGTTCCACCCGTTCGTGCAGGAACGTGCGGTCCACCTGGTCATAGGCGTAACGGCCGACGGCGGGCGCCGGTGCTGTCTGGGACGCGGTGTCAGACATGGACGGTATCCTCATGGGAGGGGGCGAACTGTGGATGCACGGTGGGGCCAAAGGCACGGATCCGCTCACGCACCGTCAGCGGCATGATCCCCGCCTCCTGATCCGCAAGCTGCACGCCATATACGCCCACGACGCCCTGCTCCTGCTGGTGGCGGGCGGTATCGGCGATCACGGCCTCGATCCTGTCATTCGGCCAGACCGCGGCGCAGGCGATATCAACGGACCATGTGCCCTGGTCCGTCAGCCAGACGATCCGCCCGTCGAGCAGGCGATTGGCCGTGACAACGCTGGAGCCTGTTGTTGTGCGGCGGTTGTTCCTGACATCCACTTCTGGTCAATCCCTTTCAGGCGAGGCAGGCGCTGGCATTCCACCGTGCGGGATGGAGATGCGCGTGATTCATACGGGTGTGCACGTATATTTTATATTTCCACATGACGCCAGCGATATCGACCGCAGCCACGGTCGCGACGGCATGGGAAAGGGACAGGCGAAGCGGCAGGAAAACCCGTCCGCTTCGCCCTGTTCCCTCAGGACGCCGGAGCAGCCTTGCGGTTCAGTGCGGTGGTGTCCGCAATGAACGTCACAAGGTCACGCGCGCTGTCGGCGGCATCGCGGTTTTCGGTCGCAAGCCGCAGTTCAGGCTTCGCAGGCGCCTCGTAAGGGGCGTCGATCCCGGTGAAGCCGGAAATCTTCCCCGCCCGCGCGGCCGCATACAGGCCCTTCGGATCGCGCGTTTCACAGGTGGCCTGCGGGGTATCGACGAACACCTCGTGGAACTCGTCGCCCACGATCTGGCGTGCGAGTTCCCGATCCGCAACCGTGGGCGAGATCAGGGCGACAAGCACGACCTGCCCGCTGTCGGCAAGGATGCGCGCCACCGCCGCCGCACGGCGGACATTCTCGCGCCGGTCCGCCTCGCTGAAGCCAAGGTCCGAACACAGGCCCGCGCGCAGCGTATCCCCATCAAGCACGGAAACATCGACCCCGCGGGAGAACAGTTGCACTTCCGCCGCGCGGGCGATGGTGCTCTTGCCCGCGCCGGGCAGGCCGGTCATCCAGAACACGCCGCCATGATGCCCCTTGGCCTGCGCGCGGTCCCATGTGGATACCGTGCTGCCGGTCGGATGGATGGCCTTGGTCCCGCTGGCGATCTCCGCCACCCCGATCAGGGGCACGCCACCGACGATCTGCTGGTTGCGGTCCACAAGGACGCCGCGCCCGTCCGCCGTGCCCGGCAGGAAGGGGTCGAACTGCATCGTCTCCGACACCGCAAGGGTGATCTCGGCAAAGCCTTCGGGGGGGACGACATCGGCGGGATGTTCGGTCAGGTCCTCGAGTCGGACAACGGAATCGATCGAGGCCACCGTCACCTGATGTTCCGCCGTGGCCAGTCGCAGGCGGAAGCTTTCACCCACGCGCAGCGGTTCCTGACGCAGCCAGAACAGGCGCGCCTGCACGCGCGCACCCTGCAGTGGTGCTTCACCCGGCGGGAACAGCAGGTCGCCACGGTCGGGAATCACGTCGGGTTCCAGCGTGATGGCCACCGACTGCCCCGCGATGGCGGAGGTCTGCGGCGCGGTATGCCAGCTTTCGATCGTGGCAATCCGGGCGATCGTGCCGTGGCGTCCGATCACGACGCTGTCGCCGATGTTGATGCGGCCACGTTCGATGCGCCCGACCACGACGCGCTGCGTATCAAAGCGGTAGACATCCTGCACCGGCAGGCGCAGCGGCAGGTCGGAACGCGACGAGGGCGCGGGGACAAGGGCCAGCGCCTCGGTCAGGGTCGGGCCCTTGTACCAGGCCATCCGCTCCGAACGCGACGCGATGTTGTCGCCTTCACGCGCGGAGGCGGGCACGAACAGGGTCGGTTCGATCTCCAACTGCTTCAGCAGGGCGGCGACGCTCTTTTCCGACGCGGTGATCTTCGCCTCGTCATAATCCAGCAGATCGACCTTGTTCATCAGCACGATGACATGGCGGATGCCGATCAGGCGCAGCAGCATCGCATGGCGACGGGTCTGTTCCTGTGCGCCCTCGGCGGCGTCAACCACCAGTACGGCGGCCTCCGCATCGGCGGCGCCGGTGATCATGTTGCGCAGGAACTGCCGGTGGCCCGGGGCATCGACGATCACGAACTGCCGCTGCCCCAGGCGGAAGGGGATGCGCGTCGAATCGACGGTGACCCCCTGGTCGCGCTCGATCTGCAGGCTGTCGAGCAGGAAGCTCCATTCAACAGACAGGCCACGCTTGGTACTGGATTCGATGATCTGCGCCACGCGCCCGTCAGGCAGGCTGTCGGTATCGTACAGCAGTCGCCCGATCAGGGTGGATTTGCCATGGTCCACATGCCCGACGATGACGATCGGGGTTGCGGCCTCCTGCGAGACCGGAGGGGAAATCGTATTCATGTTCTTGATACTCCGCTCGGCCCGACGTTCACAGGTAACCGGCAACGCGAAGACGCTCGAACGCATCTTCGGATTCATGGTCCATCGCGCGGCCCGCCCGTTCCGACGTGCGCGAGGTTTCCAGTTCGGCAATCACTTCGGCCACCGTGCTGGCGTTGCTTTCGACAGGGTTGGTGATGTCCTGGTCCCCGAGCGAGCGGTACCGCTTGCCGTTCTTGGAGAAATACAGGTCCACCAGCGGGATGCCCTCACGCTCGATATAGCGCCAGATGTCGATCTCCCGCCATGCCAGCAGGGGATGGACGCGGATATGCATGCCCGCTTCGTGCGGGGTGGCGTACTGGTCCCAGAATTCGGGGGGCTGGTTGCGCACGTCCCACTTGTGTCCCGCGCCACGGGGGCTGAACACGCGCTCCTTTGCGCGGGTGGCCTGTTCATCACGGCGGATGCCGGCGATGACACCCGCGAGCTTGTATTTCTCGATCATCGCGGCCAGGCCCGCCGTCTTGCGCGCGGCCGACCGCGCGGCCGGTGGCAGGGTCGGGTCGATTTCCTCCACCGCCGGGCAGTCGCCGAGCAGCAGGTCGAGGTTCCACTTCTTGGTGTATTCATCGCGGAACTGGTACATTTCCGGGAATTTCTTGCCGGTATCGACATGCATGACCGGGAACGGCACGCGCCCAAGGAACGCCTTGCGCGCAAGCCATACCATCACGTTGGAATCCTTGCCCAGAGACCATAGCATCGCCAGCGGCTTGAGCTTGCGATAGGCCTCACGAAGGATGAAAATGCTCTGGGCTTCGAGCTGATCAAGATCGTCCATGGACTTGCAGACCTTCCTTTCCGGGGAAGAAGTGGGGGCGGGATGAGAAGATGAAGACACGTCTACCATAAGGTCGGGGCTGCCTTCGTCATGATGGTGAGGACACCTTGCGGACATGAATGCCACATTCGGTCTTGTTCTGTCCTGCCCAGCGGCCGGAGCGCGGGTCCGCGTCCGCCCCGACGGGCAGGGTGCACGGCGCGCAGCCGATCGAGGGATAGCCACGCAGGCTCAGCGGATGGCGCGGCAGGTTGCGGCGCGTCATTTCCGCATCAAGTTCACGCGGGGTCCACTGTGCCAGCGGGTTGACCTTGATGCGGCCGTCCTCCGTCTTTTCAACAATGGGGAGGTTGACGCGGGTGGCGGCCTGCGTGCGCTTGCGCCCGGTGATCCACCCGTCAAAGGGGATCAGCGCCTCGTCAAGGGGCTCGACCTTGCGCAGGGCGCAGCAGGCGTCGGGATCGAACGCCCACAACTGTCCCTCCGGATCGCGGTCATGGATCTGCACCGGGTCGGGATGGATGTCGCGCACGTTGGTCAGGCCAAGGAAGCGTGCAAGTTTCTGCCGGTATTGCAGCGTTTCGGGGAAATGCTGCCCGGTCTGCAGGAACAGGACGGGCACCGCCGGGTCGATTTCCGCGGCCATGGCCAGCAGGACGGCGGATTCCGCGCCAAAGGACGATACCAGCCCGATACGTCCGCGCATGTCCCCCGTCAGGGCGATCCGCAGGACGTCATGTGCGGTATTTCCCTCAGCCTGCAGTGATCGTATAATTGACGGATCAACCTGCACGTTGCGATCTCCTTCCGCAGTTCACGATATTTAATCGTTAATTTGGTGAGGAGTTAATCACTATTCCCCATCCATGCAAGGGGAATAATGTACGGTCTTCGGTTTATGCATGGCAAGCCCATGTATGCGTGAGGGCTTATTGCACTATTTTTCAGTGTATATTAACGGCTCATGAAAACCGACAGTTTTCCGTTCTCCAGCACATGGCGCGTCACCCCGCCAAGGATCATCTGGCGCAGGCGGGAATGTGAATAGGCGCCCATGACCATCATGTCCGCGTTGAAATCGTGGCACGCCTCCAGCAGGGCCGCGCCGACGCTGCGGCCATCGGCGTGGAATTCGTGCATGGTCGTATCCACGCCATGGATGTCGAGGTAATGCTTGACGTGGCGCGCCTCCGGGCCAAGCCGCTGGTAGCTGCGGCTGTAGAGGATGCGCACCTCCTCGGCCTCCACGATCCATGGCAGGGCATGGCGCAGGGCGGTTGCGGCCTCTGTCGTGCCGTTCCATGCGATGCAGATGCGCCGTCCCACACTGACGGGACGTTCGATGGGGGCGACGACAACGCACCGTCCGCTGTCGAACAGCGTGGCATGCAGCGCGTCGGAGGAGGAGACCTGCCCGCTGGCCCCGGTATTGCGCACGATGACGATATCGGACATCCGCGCCTGATGGGCGACGACGGTGTACATGTTCCCCGCCATGGCCGTGAAGCTGGCGCTCGGCCGGTCCATCGGGATGGTTGACAGCGGGGAGCGGGGGGCCACGATCGGCAGGCCCGCTTCCTTGATGAAGCTGTGGAACGTGTGGCGGACTTCCTTCAGGTGGCCGGCACTTTCATGCAGGGCGGCGGCGATCATTTCCTGCACCATCGCCCCCGACAGGCCTTCGCCCGCCATGGGGCTGACCTCCTGCCAGTCGCTGCCAACGTGCAGTCCGGCGATATGGGCATTGAAACGCTGTGCGAACATGACCCCGATGCCAAGGGCGCTTCCAGCATTTTCCGCGCCAGACAGTGGCAGCAGTATCTTGCGGATGTGCATGGACGCCCCTTTCATGTCTGTTTCCCGATTTTTTTTCGTGGCTTGTGAAACTCACTCTTTCAGGAAACGAATAAAGGGGCCGCAAGTTCAGGGATAAAGACGCTGCCGGGTCCAGTCATCCTTGTCCGTGCGGGTCCATGTCGCGCGGTCATGCAGGCGATAGGGGCGATCCTGCCAGAATTCGAAACTGTCGGGCACCAGGCGAAAGCCGCTCCAGTTGGCGGGGCGGGGGATGGGGGTGTCCTCCGTGGGGTAGAGAGCTTCAAGCTCTTTCAGCCGTGCCTCGAACACCGCCCGGTCGGCAAGCGGGTGCGACTGGTTGGAGGCGATCGCCCCAAGGCGGGAGATCCTGCTGCGGCTTGCGAAATAGGCGTCCGCCTCCGCCGGGGTGACGGGTTCGACCGGTCCTTCGATACGGATCTGGCGGCGGATGCTTTTCCAGTGGAACAGCAGGGCGGCGTGCGGATTGGCCTTGAGTTCCCCGGCCTTGCGGCTGTTGAGGTTGGTATAGAACACGAACCCGCGCCGGTCCGCCCCCTTGAGCAGGATCATCCGCACCGACGGCCGTCCCTGCGGCGTGGCGGTGGCCAGCGCCATGGCGTTGGGATCGTTGGGTTCGTGCGCCACGGCGTCCTTCATCCATGCGTCGAACAGGTCGAAAGGGTCCGCATCAAGGTCGATCAGTCTGGTGGTCATGTGCATTTTCCGGTCTGGGGACCACATTTTGCGCGCAGCGTATGGTCCGGTGCGAAACATATCGAAATATAAGGTAAATTACGACGGCGGCATTAATCGCTACAATTCCATGCGCCGGACCTTGTCCGATGCTTCGGCTTGTGCGACCACCATGCCGAAATTTTCATACGCCATTCACCACCAAGGGTAGTAGCATGTCAGACGGCGCGGCCAAAATCTCCGCTACAGGTTCTTTGATGAAAGGCAAGCGCGGACTTGTCATGGGCGTCGCGAACGACCGCTCCATCGCGTGGGGGATCGCCCGCGCCGTGGCGGAGCAGGGCGGCGAACTGGCCTTCACCTATCAGGGGGAGGCACTGGGCAAGCGCGTACGGCCGCTGGCCGCATCCGTGGGGTCCACGCTGGTGCTGCCGTGCGATGTCAGCGATGACGCGGCCATCGACGCCACCTTCGCCGCGATCGAGAAGGAATGGGGCCAGATCGATTTCGTGGTGCATGCGATCGGATGGGCCGACAAGCAGTTCCTGCGCGGCCGGTATGTCGATACCCCGCGTGAGGCGTTCCTCAAGGCGCTCGACATCTCCTGCTATTCCTTCACGGCGGTGGCGCGCCGGGCCGCGCGCCTGATGAAATCGGGCGGTTCGCTGCTGACCCTGACCTATCTGGGGGCGGAACGTGTCATGCCGCATTACAACGTGATGGGCGTGGCCAAGGCGGCGCTGGAGGCTTCGGTGCGTTACATGGCCGTGGACCTGGGCTGCGACGGCATCCGCGTCAACGGCATCTCCGCCGGGCCGGTCATGACGCTGGCGGCCAACGGGATCGGGGATTTCCGCTACATCCTGAAATGGAACCAGTACAATTCCCCGCTGGAACGCAATGTCTCGCTTGAGGAAGTGGGGGGCGCGGGCCTCTACATGCTGTCCGACCTGTCGGGCGGCGTGACCGGGGAAATCCATCATGTCGATTCGGGATACCACATCGTGGGCATGAAGAACCCCACGGCCCCTGACATCACCGTCGCGGGAAGCTGACACACAGGGGCGGCAGGGCATAACACGATGTCGTACAACACCTTCGGTCACATGTTCCGTGTCACGACCTGGGGCGAAAGCCACGGTCCGGCGATTGGCTGCGTGGTGGACGGGTGCCCGCCGCGCCTGCCCCTGAGCGAGGCGGACATCCAGCCATGGCTGGACCGTCGCAGGCCGGGGCAGTCGAAATTCACGACGCAGCGGCAGGAAGCCGACAGGGTGGAAATCCTGTCCGGTGTGTTCGAGGGGCAGACGACCGGCACCCCGATCTCGCTGGTGATCCACAATACCGACCAGCGTTCGCGCGATTACGGCGACATTGCCGAACGGTACCGTCCCGGCCATGCCGACGTCACCTATGACCGTAAATATGGCATCCGTGATTATCGCGGCGGGGGCCGTTCCTCCGCGCGGGAAACGGCGATGCGTGTTGCCGCAGGCGCCGTGGCGCGCAAGGTGCTGGGGCAGGGGGTGCGGATCCGCGCGGCCCTGGTGCAGGTCGGTGCGCTCAAGGTGGATCGCACGCGCTGGGACTGGGACCTGGTGGGGCGTAACCCGCTGTTCTGCCCCGATCCGGTTGCCCTTGCGCAGTGGGAGGAACTTCTGGCCGCAATCCGCAAGGATGGTTCTTCCATCGGTGCGGTGATCGAGGTCGTGGCCGAAGGCGTGCCCGCGGGCCTGGGTGCTCCCATCTATGGCAAGCTGGATTCAGACCTTGCCATGGCGCTGATGAGCATCAATGCCGTCAAGGGTGTCGAAATTGGCGAAGGTTTTGCCGCTGCCGCCCTGACGGGGGAGGAAAATGCCGATCCGATGCGCATGCAGGACGGGACGCTGCGGTTCGCCTCCAACCATGCGGGCGGCATCCTTGGCGGGATTTCCACGGGACAGCCTGTCGTGGCGCGCTTTGCTGTCAAGCCGACCAGTTCAATCCTGACCCCCGTCCCCTCCGTCACCCGTTCGGGCGAGAATGTGGAGGTGATGACAAAGGGCCGTCATGACCCATGTGTCGGCATCCGTGCCGTGCCGGTGGGCGAGGCGATGATGGCCTGCGTGCTTGCCGATCACCTGCTGCGCCACCGGGGGCAGGTCGGGGGCTGATCGTCCCCCTTTGCGCATTACTGCTCCAGCACGATTTTAAGCGTGATGGGCGCGTTCAGCAGCTTGGAGATGGGGCATCCCGTCTTCGCCGTGTTGGCCAGTTCGCTGAAGGTCGCAAAATCAACGTCCTGCACCGTAGCATGCAGGTCGAGATGCACGGCGGTCACGGCGAACCCGTCATCCTTCTTTTCCAGCGTCACGGTGGATTTGGTTTCCAGCAGGTCGGCCGTGATGTTCTTGCCACCCAGCACCCCTGACAGCGCCATGGCGAAGCATGCCGCGTGCGCCGCGCCGATCAGTTCCTCGGGGTTGGTGCCGGGCGTATCCTCGAAGCGGGTGTTGAAGCCATAGGGCTGCTTTGACAGGGCGCCGCTTTCGGTCGAGACGTTGCCCTTGCCGTCCTTCAGGCCGCCAGTCCACTGTGCCGTGCCGTATTTCCTGATTGCCATGGTTTCATGCTCCGTAATGGTGGGGGCCACGGCCCGGATGGGCGGCCGTGGCGAAGGCATCGTGTTATAACGACCCTCCCGCATGAAAGTTGTGCCGGGCAGGTGTCACGCTATCGTGAGGTTCGGGGCAAAGGGGGACGCGCCGGACAGGCCGGGTCAGGCAGGGAAATCTTGCGCATGTCCGGTGCAGGTGTCATACCGCTGCACCTTTGTCTGAAGGGGATCGGGGCATGGCGGCCTGCCATGTCGCGTGTTTACGGGATGTCGGCTTCACCATGGACCAGACCGTTTCCGCTTCGTGCCTTTCGCACCAGCATGTGGCCTTTGCCGGTGGATTGACGCTTGAATGTGGCTTTCACCTTGCCCCGGTGGAGGTGGCCTATCGCACCTATGGCACGCTTTCGCCCCGGAATGACAACGCCATCCTGATCTGCCACGCCCTGACGGGCGATCAGTATGTGGCGGAGACGCATCCCCTGACGGGGAAGCCCGGATGGTGGAGCCGCCTTGTCGGGCCGGGCCTGCCGATCGAAACGGACCGCTTCTTCGTCATCTGCATCAATGTACTGGGTGGATGCATGGGCAGTACCGGCCCACGTTCCCTGCGGGAGTGTCCTGACGGTGGTCGTGAACCCTGGGGAACCGATTTTCCGCCCATCACGATCCGCGACATGGTGCAGGCGCAGAAACTGCTGATTGACCATCTGGGAATTACAAAGCTGTTTGCGGTGCTTGGTGGTTCCATGGGGGGCATGCAGGTGCTGCAATGGGCGGCGACCTTCCCCGAAATGGTGTTCGCCGCCATCCCGATCGCGACGTCGCCCTTCCATTCCGCGCAGAACATCGCCTTTAACGAGGTCAGCCGGCAGGCGATCTTCGCCGATCCGCAATGGCATGGCGGCCGGTACTGGGAACATGACGCCATTCCGGCGCGTGGTCTGGCGGTGGCGCGGATGATGGCGCACATCACCTACCTGTCGGAGGAGGCGCTGAACCGCAAATTCGGGCGGCGCGTGCGCAAGGCCCCGCAGGGAAATGGCGCTAATCCCGGTTCCCTGTTCGGGGAAATGTTCGAGGTGGAAAGCTACCTGCGGCACCAGGGCTCCACCTTTGTGCGTCGCTTTGACGCCAATTCGTACCTGACCATCACCCGGGCCATGGATTATTTCGACCTCGGCGCGGATTACGAGGGGGACCTGTCGCGACCATTCCGGGGCACGCGGACGCGGTTCTGCATCATCTCCTTTTCCTCCGACTGGCTGTTTCCCACCTCGCAGGCGCGGCTTCTCGCCCGTGCGCTGAACCGGGTCGCGGCCAACGTTTCCTTTGTCGAGATCGAAAGCGACAAGGGGCATGACGCCTTCCTGCTTGATGAACCCGACCTTGACCGCACCATCCGGGGCTTTGTCGCCGGAGCGGCAGAACATGCGCGGATTGCCTGACCATGCGCCTTGACCAGAAACTGATTGCCGGGATGATCCGGCCGGGGACGCGGGTCCTCGATATCGGCAGTGGCGACGGACTGCTGCTTGATTACCTGTTCCGCATCAGCGGGTGCGATGCGCGCGGGATCGAGATCGACATGCAGGAGGTCACGCGTTCGGTTGCGCACGGCCTGCCGGTCATGCATGGGGATGCCGATCACGACCTTGAACATTATCCCGATGACGCGTTCGATTATGTGGTGCTGCAACGTACGCTGCAGGCGGTTGAACGCCCGCGCGAAGTCCTGCGCCAGATGCTGCGGATCGGGAAATACGCCATCGTGTCGTTCCCGAATTTCGGCCACTGGCAGCTTCGCCTCAAGCTGCTGCTGAGCGGGCGCATGCCGATGACGGCGGTGTGGAACACGCCATGGTACGAAACGCCCAATATCCATCCCTGCACGATTCTGGATTTTTTGACCTTGTGCCGTGACGAGGGTTACGTTGTGCAGCAATGGATGGCCGTGGATGAGGAAGGCGAGCGCGCGCCGTGGCGGCGCTCCATCCGGCTGGCCAACCTGTTCGGGGAGCAGGCGCTGTTCCTGCTGCGTCGCAGGTAAGGGCGCATACCCCCTACAACCTGGCAGAAGGAAGTAAGGTCATGGAAACATTCGAGGCAATCCGCACGCGTCGCGCCATAAGGGCATATGATCCTACCTATCGCCTTGACGATGCCGAACTCGCCACCCTGCTGCATGCGGCGCGGCATGCGCCAAGTGCTTTCAACATCCAGCACTGCCGTTTCGTCGTGGTGAAGGACCCGGCCCTGCGCGCGCAACTGCGCAAGGTGGCGTGGGACCAGGCGCAGGTGACCGATGCCTCCGCACTGGTGGTCATCTGTGCCGACATGGCGGCGTGGAAGAAGGACCCGGCCCGTTATTTCAACGGTGCGCCCAAGGCGGTGCAGGACCAGATGGCGGGCATGATCCGCGATTACTACATGGGGCGCGAATGGGTGCAGCGTGACGAAACCATGCGCAGTGCGGGCCTTGCGGCGCAGACGCTGATGCTGGCGGCGACCGCACGCGGGTACCAGACCTGCCCGATGGACGGGTTCGATTATGGCGCGGTGGGCAAGCTGATCAACCTGCCCGAAGATCACGTGGTCGCCATGTTCGTGGTGATCGGCAGGGCCACGCAGGAGGCCGCGCCAAGGGTCGGCGCGCTGCCGGATGCGGAGGTCATCCTGACCGATCGTTTCCCCGGCTGAAACCGCTCCCGTCGCGGGAAGATGGAAAAAACTTGCGGGCGGGGACACAAACCGATAGAAGCCGCGCCAAGGGACGGACCGCGCCTGTCCCGGTTGCTGGCATGTAGGCGCGTGTCCTTGACGCGGGGGACACGACAGAAGCGACAGGACCAGTTTCATCCCGACACCTGATACTTTGCGACGACAGACGGCCGCCCCGTGCGAACCGGCAGGGGCAGGTCTTGTGTTCCTTCATCAGGTTTTTCCGGACGCGCATGCTGTCGTGACGTTTCCGGCCATATTTCCTTGCGCCAGGAGGCGCTTTTCATGACAACGTTCGCCGATCTTCATCTTGCGGAGCCGCTGCTGCGTGCCCTCAACGAGGAAGGCTATACCACGCCCACCCCGATCCAGGCTGGCGCAATTCCCTATCTGCTTCAGGGGCGTGACCTGCTGGGGCTGGCGCAGACCGGCACCGGCAAGACGGCGGCCTTCGCGCTGCCGATCCTCAACCACCTGCTGACCAGCAAGGGCCGCGCCCATCCCAAGGGCGCACGTGCGCTGGTGCTGGCACCCACGCGTGAACTGGCGTCGCAGATCGATGACAGCTTCGCGTCCTATGCGCGGCACATGAAGTTCACCCATGCCGTGGTTTTCGGTGGCGTGGGGCAGGGGCGCCAGATCGAGGCGCTGCGCCGTGGCGTTGACGTGCTGGTTGCGGCACCGGGCCGCCTGCTCGACCTGATGGGGCAGGGGCATGTGGACCTGTCCGGGCTGGAGATCCTTGTCCTGGACGAGGCCGACCGGATGCTCGACATGGGTTTTGTCCGCGATATCCGAAAGATTGTTGCGACCCTGCCGACCGACCGCCAGACCCTGCTGTTTTCCGCGACGATGCCCAAGAGCATCTCCGAACTGGCGCATGGCCTGCTGCGTGACCCGGCGACGGTGCAGGTCACCCCGCCGTCCAGCACGGTGGACCGTATCCGCCAGGCCGTCATGTATGTGGACACGGGCAACAAGCGCGAGGCGCTGAAGCTGCTGGTGGACTCCCCGAAGGTGGAACGCGCCGTCGTGTTCACGCTGATGAAGCATGAAGCCAACAAGGTTGCCGCCTTCCTGAACGAACACGGCATCACGGCGGAGGCCATCCACGGCAACAAGTCGCAGGGTGCGCGCGAGCGTGCGATGTCGGGTTTCCGTTCCGGCGCGGTAAAGGTGCTGGTTGCGACCGACATTGCGGCACGCGGCATCGATGTCGATGACGTGACGCATGTCTTCAACTACGACCTGCCGAACGTGCCCGAAAGCTACGTCCATCGCATTGGCCGGACCGCGCGTGCGGGACGTGATGGCTGGGCCGTGTCCCTGTGTGATGCGGAACAGCGCGCATGGCTGCGTGACATCGAAAAGACGATCGGCAAGAAGATCCCGGTCGTGCAGGAACATCCCTACCATTCCGAGGCTGCGGCCAATTCCACGATGCGTCCCCCCGTGCTGGGCGGTGGTGGCCGCGGACGCGGTGGTCGTTCCGGTGGTGGTGGCGGCAATGGTCGCAGTGGTCGTCCCGGTGGCCATGGTGGCCCGCGCGGTGGGAACCGTCGCGTCGCCTGATCCGGTTACGGGTATGATATGAAGCAGAACGCCTGCATCTGTTCCGGATGCAGGCTTTTTGTGTATTCATGCCCTTAAAAACTTTTATTCATAATGAATAAGTTATTTTGAAATAGTCTATTACTTGTCTGGTAATGGAATTCATCAATTCCATTTCCTGCAAATAAAGCACTATGCCGTGCATGATTTCTGGAAAAAAGCGCCTGCCCCGAAGGGGCATGTGGCGGAGAGGGTGGGATTCGAACCCACGGTACGCTCACACGCACGGCGGTTTTCAAGACCGCTGCCTTCAACCGCTCGGCCACCTCTCCATAGCGTCTGTTTAGCTACGTATTCCACTGCCGTCTAGATGGCACTTTGCACAAAAACCGCACCATTCAGGTGGTCCGGTGGCGGTCCGGCCGATGGATCAGCGTTCCGGCATAAATGTGCTAATGACTCCGGTAACGCACGAAACTGGAAGCGATTCATGATGCCGAACAGGGACACGCCATCTCGACATGACACCCATGACGCACGGGAACGGGCCGGGGACCTGTCCGGAGGTCGCGGGGCATGAGCGCACGCGATACGGATGCGCGTCATGACCTTCCTTCCCGGCGGGGATGGTCGCCGGCCGTCATCATGCTCCTTGGCGTGGCGGGCATGCTCGATTTCATCGACCGGTTTGTTTTCTCCTCGGCCAATGACGCCATCAAGCACGACCTTCATCTTTCGGACGCAACGGTGGGTCTGCTCGGCGGCACGGCCTTCGCGCTGCTCTATGGCGTGATGATCGTGCCTTTCGCCCTGGTTTCCGATCGTGGGTTTGCCGCACGCATGGCGTCGTTCGGCATCGCGCTGTGGAGTATCGCCACGGCCCTGATGGGGCGCACGCATGGGATTGCGACCATGGCGGCGACCCGTGTCTGCGTGGGGTTGGGGCAGGCGGCGTTTTCTCCTTCCTCCTCCGCGCTCAATGCGGCCTATTCGACGCCGGAGAAGCGCAGTACGTCGTTCGCGATTTCCTATGGCGTGTCCTACCTCGGTTATGTCATCGGCCTGGCCGGGGGTGGATATCTGGTCGAGCATGTGGGCTGGCGCGTGACATTCGCGGCAGTGGGGCTGGCGGGGATTCCGGTTGCGATCCTGCTTTATGTATTCGTCCGTGAACCACCGATGCCGCCTGCGGAGCCCGAGGGCGGGTCGTGGCGCGCGCTGCTGGCCAACCGGCCGCTGCGTGACCTGCTCCTTTATGGTGTCACCAGCCAAGTGGTGACTTATGGCATCACCCTGTGGGGCGTTTCCTTCTACATGCGGTCCTTCGGCCTGACATCGGGGCAGGCCGGGGCATGGTTCGGGATCGGGATCGGAATTGCAAGCGTCCTCGGCACCTTCATCGGTGGCCCGATTGCCGACCGGGTGGCCAGACGCTTCGGTTTTGGTGGGGCGATGCGCTTTGCCTTCTGGGCTTATCTCATTTCCCAGCCGTTCCAGATCGTGCAGGTGCTGACGCACTCACTCAATCTTTCGCTGACGATGCTGGTGCTGACGACGACGCTCTCGGCGCTCTGCACGGGGCCGATCTATGGTGCGATCCCCAGCGTGGTGCCCGTGCACCGGCGCGCGGCCGCGACGGGGCTGTATGCGCTGCTTGCCAACGCGGTCGGCATTGGCCTTGGCCCGCCGCTTTTCGGGTGGATCAGCGACATGCTGACGCCACATTTCGGCGCCGATGCCCTGCGCATGTCGCTGCTGGTGGCGGCCATTCTCAGTTTCTGGCCGGCGCTGCATCTTTTCCAGTTGCAGCGCCGGTTCCGGGCATAGCCGCCTCTCGCCTGCCATCCGCACATGCCCGTCGCCCCGGACAGATATGATGCATCTGCGATATGGGCCATGCCGTGAAAGTGTGGAATACGGAGGGCAGGAATCCTTTTTGACGGAAACGGCCTGATTTTTTCACAAGCGGGCCTGGCCGTCCCAACATCTGGAAACATCATGCCCGACAGCGCCCGTGCTTCCTGTCCGCCAGACCTGTCATGGATGAAGCGGCCTGTCGTGTGGGGCACATATGCGTTTCCGCTCCTGCTGTGCTATGCGCTGGCGCCCGCGGAAATCCTGCTCTGCCTGATTGCCGGTGCGTTCGTCATCCACAGCGCCCTGAGCCGGGACTGGTCATGGCTGCGTCAGCCATGGTTTGTGCTGTCGCTCCTGCTGGGGGCGGATATCGTCCTGGCCTCCGCCTGCACGGGGTCGATGCGTGCGGTCGTGCAGTCCGTGCTGCTGCTGAGATATCCGGTGTTCGTCGCGGCGATGGCGTTCTGGGTCCTGACGGATGCGCGCGACAGGCATCGCCTCGCCACTGCTTATGCATGGGTCGCGATATGGATGGTGGCGGGAAGCTGGCAGCAATATCTGTGGGGGCGCAACATCATGGGATATGGCCGGTGGGAAGATGGCGCCCTGCTGGGGCCGCTATGGGCGCCACGGGCGGGGCAGGCGCTGTTCATGACGGCATTTCCCGGCCTGATGCCGGTCATCATTTCCCTTGCGCAGCGGCGCACCCGCGGGGGACTGCTCTGCGCCGGGGGGCTTCTTGTCCTGCTGGTTCTGACATTCCTGCTGATTTCACAACGCATGCCGACCCTGCTGTTCCTGTTCGGGACGTTATGCGTGGCGCTGATGGTGCGTTCGTTGCGTCTGCCCTTTGTCCTGGCGTGCATGATCGGGGCGGGTGGCATCGCACTGTCGCCCGTCGTCGCACCCCAGGCGTATAACAAACTGGTCATCAGTTTCGAGCACCAGATGCACGGCTTCGCGGACAGCCCATACGGCATGCTGTTCATCCGGGCGGGGGTGATGGTGTCCGACCATCCGCTGGTGGGGATGGGATATGACGGGTTTCGCATCAACTGTCCCAACCCGATCTATTTTCGGGGGCTGCCCGCGCTTGGCATTGCCGATGGCCCCCATGGCGGTGCGCCGGGGTGCAACCTGCATCCGCATAATTATTACATACAGGTCGCGACCATGGCGGGCGTGCCGGGGATGGTCCTGTTCTGCCTGCTGGTCATCGCCCTGCTGCGTCCCATGGCAAGGGGACTGCGCGCCCATATGGGGGTGGAACAGATGGTGATGTGCGTCCTGGCGTTCGTCATCGTCTGGCCGTTGCAGTCCACAAGTTCATTTTCCACCCAGCCAACGGCGGGATGGGTGTTCATCGCACTCGGCTGGGCACTGGCAGCGACGCGCGGTGGGGCGGGGACGGAACGTGCGGGGCAGGGAACGTGAAAGGCCGGGGGGTAGTCTTACCTTCGGGAGCGTTTTACACTATGTCGCGATGGATAGCATTGCCTCTGGTCCGACCACGACGCACCTTGTGGACATTCCCCGCCGTGACCGGCGGCAAGAGACGGAAACAAGTGTGATCATTTCCCTACCTGTGCCAAAAACAGGGCTTCCGGTACTGTCATCGGGCGGAATACCCCATGGCGGTTGAGGAAACTGGTACGCTCCGGCGGATTTTTGGCAATACCGGCTTCCTTGTCGCGGGACGTGCGACCAATGCCGTGTGCAGTTTCCTGTACATGGCGTGGTCCGTGCGTGCGCTCGGCCTGTCGCAGTTCGGCGTACTGATGCTGGTGACGACGTTTGGCTCCGCCATTTCATCGGCCACCCACCTGCCATCATGGCAGCCTTTGCTGCATTACGGGACCGAGCCGTTCGTAAAGGGCAACCTGCCGCGTTTTCACCGGATCCTGTTCTTCTGCATGCGTGCGGACCTGCTCAGCGGGGCGACCGGCGCGCTTGTCGGGATGCTGGGGGTGTGGCTGTTCGGCACCTCCATGGGATGGCCACAGGCGGACCAGTTGGGCGCCATGGTCTACATGCTGACCATCTGTGTCATGAATACGGGATGGTCCACCGGCATATTCCGGCTGTGCAACGCCTTCTGGCTCAGCAGCGCATGCGACCTGTCCGGTGTCGTCGTGCGCATGGTGGGCACGGGCGTTGGCCTGTGGCTGCACATGGGGCTGTACTATTTCATGATGGTCTGGAGCATGACGCAGCTTGCCCTGTTCATCACCAACAGCGCGATGGCGTGGTGGCTGCTGCGCAGCGGGGGCAAGGTCAGGCGTTTCCAGCCGTTCCGGCAACTGGAAGCGGGCGATGCGCCGGGGATATGGCGCTTTACCCTGTCCACCAGCGGCAATCATGTGCTTGGCACGGTGTTCAACCAGTTCGGAACCCTGCTGGTGGGGGGGCTGCTTGGCCCCGCGGATGCCGCCGTCTATCGCGTCTCACGTCAGATCGGCGATGGCATCGCAAAGCCCGCGCAGTTGATGATGCCCGCGCTGTATCCGGAGTTCATCCGCCTGAGGGAGAAGCATGACTGGTATGGGCTGAAGCATGTAACGCTGCGCCTGTTCATGCTGATCGGCGGTTTTTCGCTCCTGCTGATGCTTTTCGCCATGGTCGCGGGCAATACGCTCCTGACATGGATGCTGCGTGTGCACTGGCCCGGCGGCAACCTGATGATCATGCTGATGCTGGGCAACGCCATCATGGGGCTGGGCATCGTGCCGCTTGAACCGCTGCTGACTGTCGTCGGGCAGGTGTCACGGGTCCTGATCGCCCGCATTGTCGTGACGATCGCCTATCTGCCGCTGGTCTATTTCATGGCGTGGCGCTGGCACCTCGAAGGTGCGGCAAGTGCCTCGGTGCTGGCGTCGCTGATGATGCTGCTGATCTGCGTGCGCCCCGTCATGACATGGTTTGGCAAGGTCGCCCCCGGCCGCCGCCCGCGTGAGGTGGTGGAGTAAAGGCGGCATGGCACGGCGCATGCAGGGGCATGTTGCCAAAAAAATCCCGGTTTCCCGCCGCACACCTACTTGCAATCCATCCCGAAAGCCGTCATATGACGGCCCTGCCGTGGCCGTATCCGCCATGGCAATTCGCACGTGAAGCATGTGCCTCTGGTGTCCCGCACGGGACCGGCGCTTCACGGAGGACAAACCAGAAGACAAGGATTGAGCCACAATGGCTATGCCTGAATTCACAATGCGCCAGCTTCTTGAATCCGGCGTGCATTTCGGTCACCACACCCGCCGCTGGAACCCGCGCATGGCGCCGTTCCTGTTCGGTGTGCGCAACCAGGTCCACATCATCGACCTGCAGCAGACCGTCCCCATGCTGGATCGCGCGCTCAAGGCGATCCGTGACACCGTGGCCGGTGGTGGCCGCGTCCTGTTCGTCGGCACGAAGCGCGCGGCGGCCGACCAGATCGCCGAAGCGGCCAAGCGCTGCGGGCAGTACTACGTCAACCACCGCTGGCTGGGCGGCATGCTGACGAACTGGAAGACGATCACCGGTTCGATCAAGCGCCTGCGCGGCATTGATGAAATGCTGGAAAACGGCACCCAGGGCCTGACCAAGAAGGAAGTCCTGGACATCACCCGCGACCGCGAGAAGCTGGAGCGTTCGCTGGGCGGGATCAAGGAAATGGGCGGCCTGCCGGACATCCTGTTCGTGATCGACACGAACAAGGAAAAGCTGGCGGTTGAAGAAGCCAACAAGCTGGGTATCCCGGTCGTTGCGGTCCTCGACAGCAACTCGGACCCGCGTGGCGTGACCTATCCCATTCCCGGCAACGACGACGCCATCCGCGCGATCGCGCTGTATTGCGAACTGGTGTCCGGCGCGGTGCTCGATGGCATCTCCGCCGAACTCGGCGCATCGGGCGAGGATTTCGGCGCGGCCGAGGAACTGCCTGTCGATCCCGCGATTGAAGTGGCGGCTACCGAAGCTGCTGCTGCAGAGGCGCCCGCCGCCCCGGCGACACCTGCGGTCTGATTGACCACCCGGCATGCGGGTCCACGGGGCCGCATGCCGGACGGGTCGATATGCGACCCGGCCCATACCGGATTACAAGGACGCGCCCTGCCGACGGCAGGGCGCATGCCTGTCGTAAGGAGATACAGATAATGGCGGCAATTACCGCAGCTCTGGTCAAGGATCTTCGTGAGAAGACCGGCGCCGGCATGATGGATTGCAAAAAGGCGCTGACCGAGGCGCAGGGTGACATCGAAGGCGCGATCGACTGGCTGCGCAAGAAGGGTCTTTCGGCCGCGGCCAAGAAGTCCGGCCGTGTGACCGCCGAAGGCCTGGTCGGTGTTGCATCCGCCCCGAATGCCGCCGCCATGGTCGAAGTGAACGCGGAAACCGACTTCGTCGCGCGTAACGAGCATTTCCAGAATTTCGTGACCGAAGTCGCCGAAGCGGCGCTGAAGGTTGGCGAAGACCTTGAAAAGCTGAAGGGCGCTGTCCTGAAGAGCGGCCGCACGGTTGCCGACGAACTGACGCACCTGATCGCCACCATTGGCGAGAACATGTCCATCCGTCGCGCCCGCGTCCTGAAGGTGCCGTCGGGTGTGGTTGCGACCTACATCCATTCCGCCGTCAGCCCCGGACTGGGCAAGATCGGCGTTCTGGCCGCCGTCGAGGCGCCCGAGTGCGACCGACGCGCTGGAAACGCTGGGCCGCCAGATCGGCATGCATGTCGCCGCGACCCGTCCGGCCTCGCTGGACATCGACGGTGTTGACCCG
This sequence comes from Gluconacetobacter entanii, assembly GCF_013155425.1. NCBI lineage: Bacteria > Pseudomonadati > Pseudomonadota > Alphaproteobacteria > Acetobacterales > Acetobacteraceae > Gluconacetobacter > Gluconacetobacter entanii. The sequence continues at coordinate 53,602 of NZ_JABJWD010000008.1, forward strand.
CAGGCGCTGGAGCGTGAGCGCGCGGTTCTGATCGAACAGGCGAAGGCGTCGGGCAAGCCCGAGGCGATCATCAGCAAGATGGTCGATGGCCGTATCCGCAAGTTCTATGAGGAAGTGGTCCTGCTGGAGCAGGTGTGGGTGCATGATGGCGAAAGCCGCGTCCGCGCCATTGTGGAAAAGGCAGGTGCGAAGCTGACCGGTTTCGAACGCTTCGCGCTTGGCGAAGGCATCGAGAAGGAAGACAACGACTTTGCTGCCGAAGTGGCAAAGGCCGCTGGTCACTGAGTATTGCCGGTTTGTATCGGCATGACTGAAGGGGCGGGGACTTCCTGATGGAATGGGAAGCTCCCGCCCTTGTGCTTTCTGCCGTGCCCTATGGCGAAAGCAGCGTCATCGCCCATGTCCTGACCGGGGAGCATGGGCTTTATCACGGCATGGTCCGTGGTGGCGCATCACGGCAGGGACGGCCGGTGTGGCAGGCCGGCAACCTGATTACCGCGCGATGGAGTGCGCGTGTGCCCGATCAGCTTGGCGGGCTTCGTGGGGAACTTGTCCATGCCTCCGCCGCGCGGGTGCTGGATTTCGCGCTGCCGCTGGCCATGCTGGCCTCGATGTGCGCGCTGGCTGATGCCAGCCTGCCTGAGCGCGAACCCCATCTTGCGGTCTTTCAGGAGCTGACGCGGCTTCTGGCCTGCATCAGCCTCGACCCGGTTGACGCGGAACAGACCGGCATGGCGGCGCTGATCCGCTGGGAGGCACTCCTGCTGTCGGATCTGGGATTCGGGCTGGACCTGTCATGCTGTGCCGTCAGCGGCCAGAAGCATGACCTGAAATGGGTCTCCCCCCGCAGCGGTCGCGCCGTCAGCGACGGGCATGCGGGGCAGTGGCGCGATCGCCTGCTGGCACTGCCGCCATTCCTGCTGGACCCGGCGCAGGACGGCACCCCGGCCGACTGGCTCGCCGGATTGCGGCTGACGGGGCATTTCCTGGCCCGTGACGCATTTGGGCAACGTCATCGCCCGTTACCTGCCGCGCGTATCAGGCTGCTCGATATGGTGGCCAGAATGGCTGAAAACGGCGATATCCCCGACGACCCGGAAGGGGGCGCGTAGTTTTTGCCGAATTGGGGCATTGGACAAAGCCTCCATTTTCGCTATCTGTTCTTCCGGTGCTGGAGGAGTTTTCATGTCTGTCGATGTCACGCGTGGTCATGTTGAGGATACAAAGCTCGTTGATGCGCTGAGCGAGCGCTATCTGGCCTATGCGATGTCCACCATCATGTCGCGCTCCCTGCCGGATGTGCGCGACGGGATGAAGCCCGTCCATCGCCGCATGATCTTCGCCATGCAGCAGTTGCGGCTGGACCCGACGGCGGGGTTCAAGAAGTGCGCCCGTGTGGTGGGCGATGTCATCGGTAAATACCATCCCCATGGCGATGCCTCGGTTTACGAGGCGCTTGTGCGGCTGGCGCAGGATTTTGCCGTGCGTTACCCGCTGGTCGAAGGGCAGGGGAATTTCGGCTCCGTCGATGGCGATAATGCCGCCGCCATGCGTTACACCGAGGCACGGCTGACGGAGGTGGCCAAGGCGCTGCTCGAGGGCATCAACGAGGACAGCGTTGACTTCCGCCCCACCTATGACGGTGAGGAGCATGAGCCTGTCGTCCTGCCTGCGGCCTTTCCCAACCTGCTGGCCAATGGCGCGGCGGGCATCGCGGTGGGCATGGCCACCAGCATCCCGCCCCATAACGTGGGGGAAATCTGCGCCGCCGCCACGCTGCTGATCCGCAACCCGGCGGTAACGACCGCGCAGTTGCTGGACGTCATGCCGGGGCCGGATTTTCCCACCGGCTGCACCATTGTGGAGGATCGCGACGCCATCGTCCGCGCCTACGAAACCGGGCGCGGCAGCTTTCGCATGCGCGCACGCTGGAGTGTGGAGCAGGGGCGTTTCGGCACATGGCAGATCGTGGTGACCGAAATCCCGTACCAGGTGCAGAAATCACGCCTGATCGAGCAGGTCGCGGACCTGATGGAGCAGAAGAAGCTGCCCCTGCTTGGTGATATCCGTGACGAAAGTTCGGTTGATATCCGGCTGGTGCTGGAACCGAAATCCCGCGGGATCGAACCGGAAGTCCTGATGGAGACCCTGTTCCGGGCCACGCCGCTGGAAAGCCGCTTTGGCCTCAACATGAACGTGCTTGGCGCGGATCAGGTGCCCGGCGTGCGCAGCTTGAAGGAAGTGCTTCAGGCATGGCTGGACCATCGCCATGACGTGCTGGTGCGCCGCACGCGCCATCGGCTGGAGGCGGTGGACCGGCGGCTGGAAATCCTTGACGGTTTCCTTGCGGTCTACCTGAACCTTGACGAGGTCATCCGCATCATCCGCGAGGAAGACGATGCGCGCGCCTCCCTGATGGCGGCGTTCGACCTGAGTGAACTGCAGGCGGAATCGGTCCTGAACATGCGCCTGCGCAGCCTGCGCAGGCTGGAGGAGACCGAGATCCGCAAGGAACATGCCTCCCTGACCGAGGAGCGTTCCGGCCTGCTGGCGCTGATGGAAAAGGAAAGCCTGCGCTGGAAGCACATCACGTCGGAAATCAAGGCGATCCAGAAGAAATTTGGCGGCGGTGCGCTGGGTGCGCGTCGCAGCACGCTGGCGGCCCCCCCGGCCGAGGTCGATATTTCCGCCGCCCTGCCGGTCGAGCGCGAACCGCTGAGTGTCATCCTGTCGCAGAAGGGGTGGATCAGGACGGTGCGCGGGCACGGGGTCGATCCTGAAGCGCAGAAATTCAAGGAAGGCGATGGGCTGCGCCTGATCGTGGAGTGCCAGAGTTCCGACCGGCTGTGCTGTTTCGCCACCGACGGGCGCGCCTTTACGCTGCGCGCCGCCGACCTGCCGCGTGGACGTGGGGACGGGCAGCCTTTGCGCCTGACGATCGAGCTGTCGAATGAGGAAGACATCATCACGATCTTCCCCGTGACCCAGGATGCCCGGCGCCTGCTGGCGTCGAGCGCGGGTCGTGGGATGATCGTACGTGAAGAAGACATGGTGGCGGAAAAGCGCACCGGAAAGCAGGTGCTGAACCTCAAGGACGGGGAAAGCGCGCAGGTCTGCGTGCCGGCGCAGGGGGATCATGTCCTTGTCCTTGGCACCAACAAACGCATGCTGGTCTTCCCGCTGGAACAGTTGCCGGAAATGACGCGTGGCCTTGGCGTGGCCCTGCAGAAATACAAGGAAGGCCACCTGCGTGACGCCGTGGTGTTCACGGCGGCGGACGGGGTTGCATGGCCCGACCCGCAGCGCGTGCGCACGATGTCGGACATGAAGGAACAGATGGGAAAACGTGGCGACATGGGACGCCCGGCCCCGGCATGGGCGGTGCGTAAGCCACGCAAGGCGGACTGATCCTGTTTTTGGATCAAAAAGCGTCCCCGGAAACGTTCATTCCCTGCTCAACAGGATGTTCGTAAAAGTCTCCGGGGACTAAAAGGCCCTGCTATCCCACCGTAACCGGCAGCACCGGCAGGAAATGGGACGTGTCGTGCTGGGGTTCGACAAGTTCGCTCCACACACCCCGACGCATGATTTCAGCCGCATGGAACCGCGATTTATAGGCCATCTTGGGGCTGCCCTTGATCCAGTATCCCAGATAGAGGTGTGACAGCCCCATCATGCGCACCCGCTCCACCAGGTACAGGATGGCGTAAGTGCCAAGGGAGCGTCGCGGCATGTCCGGGTCGAAAAAGGTATAGACCGCCGACAGCCCATCCTCCACCCGGTCGAGCAGGCTGACGCAGACCAGTTGTCCCTCACGGTCGCGGAATTCGATCATGAAGGTCCGGATGGGCGTATCCTCGACCATGTTGCGGTAATCGGCGGCATTCATCCCCGCCATGTCGCCATTGCCATGGCGTGACTGCTGGTATCGCCGGAACAGGGCGAACTGTTCCTCCGTCGCGCGGGGCAGCACGTCCATGCTGAGCAGTTCATGGTTGCGCCGGAAGATACGCTGCTGCGTGCGGTTGGGCTGGAAACGGTGAACCGGCAGGCGTATCGGCACGCAGGCGGTGCATCCGGCACAGACCGGGGCATAGGCGATCGTGTGGCTGCGGCGGAATCCTGCACTGGACAGCCGGTTATGAAGCTGCTCTGCCTGCGGGCCCGTGATGTCGGTAACGACCTTGCGCTCCATACGCTCCGGCAGGTAGGGGCAGGGCATCGGCGCAGTTGTATAGAACAGTTGCGGATGCCGTGGTGATGTATAGGTCATACGGTTTCACCAGCAGTTCACGGTGCCCGTTTTCATGCCCTTTGCCGGATACCCGGCGCCCATGGCGAAAATGCCCGTGTGGAAAGGCAGGAAAACAGAACGATGGGCTGATGATAACGTATCTTTGGCAGGTTCGCATTACAAACCGCAATGCCGGCGCGATCACATCTCTTCCGCGCCGGCATCGGGGCAGGGGGCTCAGCCCTCGAGCAGGAGGCGCGCCGCATCGAGCGCGAAATAGGTCAGCACCCCGTTGGCGCCTGCGCGCTTGAAGGCCGTCAGGCTTTCGAGGATCGTGCGGTCGCGGTCGAGCCATCCGTTCTGGATCGCCGCCATGATCATCGCGTACTCGCCCGACACCTGGTAGGCGAAGGTCGGAACCGCGAATTTCTCCCGCACTTTCTGGATGATGTCCAGATAGGGCATGCCGGGCTTGACCATGACCATGTCCGCACCCTCGTCAAGGTCGAGTGCGACTTCACGCAGGGCCTCGTCGCTGTTGGCGGGGTCCATCTGGTAGGTCTTCTTGTCGCCCTTCAGCAGTCCGCCCGACCCCAGCGCGTCACGGAACGGGCCATAGAATGCGCTGGCGTATTTGACGGCGTAGGACATGATGCGCGTGTCCTGCATCCCCTGCGCATCAAGCGCCTGGCGGATGGAGCCGATACGCCCGTCCATCATGTCCGACGGCGCGATGATGTCGATCCCGGCCGCCGCCTGGTTCACGGCCTGCTGGGTCAGGATTTCCACGGACGGATCATTGACGACATACCCGTCCGCGATCAGGCCGTCATGCCCATGGCTGGTGTAGGGATCGAGCGCGACATCACCGATCAGGCCGATTTCGGGGAATTCCCGCTTGAGCAGGCGCGCCGCGCGGCACATCAGGCTGTCGGGGTTCAGGGCCTCGGTTCCCTTTTCGTCACGCAGTTCCGCCGGCGTGATGGGAAACAGGGCAAGGGCGGGGATATCCAGCTTTGCCGCCGGTTCCACATGGGCCGCCAGCCGGTCGAGGCTGACGCGGCGCACGCCGGGCATCGAGGCGACGTCCGTGACGCTGTCGGTCCCCTCGGTGACGAAAATCGGCCAGATCAGGTCATCGGTCGTCAGCGTGGTTTCGCGCACCAGCCGCCGGGTGAAACTGTCCCGGCGGTTGCGTCGCAGGCGGGTGTGGGGAAAGCGACCGATGGTCATGAACTGCAGTCTCCTGAAAAAACCGGGACAAGTATGGAACCGGCCCGGCCTGATGCCAAATTATGATGCGTTAACCCGGCGGACATGAAACGCGGCGCGGTGCCTTACACCCCGTCATGTGGCGGGGGCTGCCGGGCCAGCACGCTGTTGCGATGTCCGTAACAGAGATAGATCACCATCCCCACCGCCAGCCAGATGACCAGACGCACCCATGTCAGCCCGTCGAGCGACGCCATGACGGCAAGGCACGACACGATGCCCAGCACGGGGATGACATATCCCCCCGGCACGCGGAAGGCGCGCGTGCGGTCCGGTTCGTGGATACGCAGCATGATGACGCCCAGGCAGACGATGGCAAAGGCCAGCAATGTGCCGATGGAGGTCATGTGCGCAAGCTGGTCGATTGGCAGGAACGCCGCAAAGCTTCCGGTCAGCACCATGAAGAACAGGTGTGAATAGATCGGCGTCTGTCGCACGGAATGGGTCACGCTGAACATCCGCGGCAGCAGCCCGTCACGCGACATGGCGTAGAAGACGCGGCTCTGCCCCAGCAGGAGCACCAGAAGCACCGACGTGAACCCGCAGACGACCCCGATCTTCACCGCGACCTTCAGCCAGCCGAAGGGCGTCTGGTCGATGGCTGTCGCCACCGGGGCTGCATCGCCAAGCATGTCCTTGTAATTGACCAGCCCGGTCAGCACGAAGGAAAACAGCACATAGGCCAGCGTGCAGATCAGCAGGCTGCCCAGGATGCCGATCGGCATGTCACGGGCGGGATTGCGCGTTTCCTGCGCGGTGGTGGAAATGGCGTCGAACCCGGCATAGGCGAAGAAGATCGTGCCTGCCGCGCGCATCACGCCGGAAAAGCCGAAATGCCCGAATTCCCCGGTATTGGGCGGGATGAAGGGGGTATAGTTCGCCACGTTGATATAAGGCAGGCCAAAGCCGATCACCGCGGCAATGATCAGCAGCTTTATGACGACAATGATGCCATTGACCCGCGCCGATTCAGAAATCCCGCGGATCAGCAGGACAGAGATCGCCACGATGATGAAGGCGGCGGGCAGGTTGACCAGCCCATGCGCCTGCGTCCCGTCGGGCATGGTCACCATCTCGAACGGGGAGGCGACCAGACGCGGGGAAATCACGACCCCCCATCCGGCAAGGAGGGAGGCGACATACCGCGACCAGCTTACGGAAACGGCGGCCGCCCCGACCGCATATTCCAGCACGAGGTCCCATCCGATGATCCACGCCACCAGTTCGCCCAGCGCGGCATAGGCATAGGTATATGCGCTGCCTGCGATCGGGATCATGCTGGCCAGTTCGCTGTAGCACAGCCCGGCGAAGCTGCACGCGATGGCGGCCAGCAGGTAGGACAGCACGACGGCGGGCCCCGCATTGGTGGCCGCCGCGATCCCGGTCAGGGAAAACAGGCCCGCGCCGATCGTCCCCCCCACGCCCAGCGCGATCAGGTTGACCGGGCCGAGGACGCGTTTCAGTCCCCCGGCCGAGGAGGCCCTGGCCGACACGTCCTGCCGCCGCAGCAGCGAGGGGAGGAAACCATCACGTGCAGGGCGCGTCATACGCGATATTTCCCGTCAGTCGGGACACACGAAAGGATCAAATCAGGACGCTCCGTCATTTTGGCGTTGTCTAACCGCCACGATATGGCACATAGCAACGCTGTATCCATGCCCTCTTGCACAAGGAAGGCATCAGCCGTCTTTAGACGATGGAGAATTATAACGGTGTCGGACCCTATGAACCAGACAGGCCTGAAGCAGTTTTTTCGTGCCCCCCTCAGCGAGGTCGATGCGGATGTCGCCAATATCATTGAGGCGGAGAAGGTCCGTCAGCGCGACGGCATTGAACTGATCGCCAGTGAAAACATGGTGTCCGCCGCCGTCATGGCCGCGCAGGGCAGCGTCCTGACCAACAAGTATGCCGAAGGGTATCCCGGTCGCCGCTATTACGGTGGCTGTGTCGAGGTGGACAAGGTCGAGACCCTCGCCATCGAGCGGGTCAAGAAGATGTTCGGCGCCGAATTCGCCAACGTGCAGCCGCATTCCGGCGCGAACGCCAACCAGGCGGCATTCATGGCGCTGGTCCGTCCGGGCGACACCGTACTGGGCATGAGCCTTGCCGCCGGTGGTCACCTGACCCATGGCGCGGCCCCGAACTATTCCGGCAAGTGGTTCAACGCGGTCCAGTATGGCGTGCGCAAGGAAGACGGCCTGCTCGATTACGAGGAGATGGAACGTCTGGCGCGCGAGGCGAAGCCCAAGCTGATCGTTGCGGGCGGTTCGGCCTATCCCCGTGTCATCGACTTTGCCCGTTTCCGCGCAATCGCGGACGAGGTCGGCGCCTTCCTGATGGTGGACATGGCACATTTCGCGGGCCTTGTGGCTGCCGGCCTGTATCCGTCGCCGGTTCCGCATGCCCATGTCGTGACCAGCACCACGCACAAGACGCTGCGTGGCCCGCGTGGCGGCCTGATCCTGACCAATGACGCGGATCTTGCGAAGAAGGTCAATTCGGCAGTGTTCCCCGGCCTGCAGGGTGGCCCGCTGATGCATGTCATCGCGGCGAAGGCCGTGGCCTTTGGCGAGGCGCTGCGTCCCGATTTCATCGACTACCAGAAGGCGGTGGCGGAAAATGCCCGCGTGCTGGCCGAAACACTGGTGGAACGCGGGTTCGATATCGTCACGGGCGGCACGGACTGCCACCTGATCCTTGTGGACCTGCGTCCCAAGGGTGTGACGGGTCGCGCGGCCGAACGCAGCCTGGAACGCGCGGGCATCACGGCGAACAAGAACGCCATTCCCTTTGACCCCGAAAAGCCCGCCATCACGTCGGGCATCCGCCTCGGCAGTCCTGCGGCGACGGCACGCGGCTTTGGCGTTGCGGAATTCCGCGAAGTCGGCGTGATGATCGACGAAGTGCTGAGTGCACTGGCCAAGGTTGGTGAAGAAGGCTGCCCGAAGACGGAGCAGGACGTGCATGCGCGCGTCAAGGCGCTGTGCGCCCGCTTCCCGATCTATGCCTGATCCGGCCGGGGTGTCATGCAGCCAGAATGTATGACACCCTGACTGTCACGGCACAGGTTTTATGAAATCAAAAGTTTTTGGTGAAGCTTTTTCCAAAAAGCTTCGGAAGACGCCGCCTTTTTGAAAAAAGGCAGTCCCCGAAAACTTGTTGATTTTCCAGATTGTTTTGGTGAGCTTCGCGTCTGTCAGGGCGCGGGATGGGACGATGATCCGTCCGTGACATGGGGCGCGCGGCGCGCAAGGCGTAGCGCAGTCTGCCCACGGCCCGGCCTCAGGTTGGGCATGACCAGCATGCAGTCGTCATAGGGGGTGCGGATTTCGTCATCGCCATCGCGCGCCAGCAGCGTGCCGCGCCGGGCAATGATATCTCCCCCCCGGAAAGGGGCGATAAAGGCAAAGCGCGAGGAATGTGCGCGGACAAGGTCCGTGACCATCATGCACTGCGCTGTTTCGCGGACATTCCGCCCCCCGGTCTCCGCCTTTACAAGGCACGAGGGGCGCAGCACCGCGCGCACGGCCCTGCGTGCCGTATGCAGCGTCTGTGCCTGCCAGTGCTGCCCGGCCTCCACCAGGCAGGCGCGCGCCTGCGTCCGGGGGGAGGAAAAGCGTGCGAAATCAATCAGGCGCGTACCATCGGCATGTCCGTCATCGGCAACGATCAGCGGCGTCGCGCCAATCTGGCGGGCAAGCGTCATGCCACGTGGCGCGCGCCCCGACAGGACCAGCGGCCGGCCGGGCCACAGCATCGAATGCAGGTCCACAAGGATATCCGCCGTCTGGATGACCGGCAGGATCTGCCGCGCGCGGTCAAGTTCATGGGACGAACGTGTGCCGCGCAGCGTGTCTTCGGACCAGACGCGGTTCATGTCCTCGTCAATGAAGCGCGAGGCCACGGGGCGTTCGGGATCGAACTGCGCCAGTGCCTCCATGTTGGCAAAGATGACGGACAGGCGTCCTGCCCCGGGGCGCAGGCGCGCACGCAGCAGTTCGTCCATGACGATCGCGCCGGTATATTCATTGCCATGGATCAGGCAGACCATGACAACATGCGGCCCGACGCGACGGCTTTCGAAATGCATGACACCGGGAATGCCACAGTTTCCCTCCCGCCATGCGGACAGGTCGGGCGGAGGAATCCCGACCTCGAAGCGCGGCAGCGGGGCAGGGGGCGGAGGGAGCGTTTCCATGAAGACGCCGCTGCGACGGCTGCGTATCGGAACCGGCTCCGCAGGGAAGGCATGTTTCATGCGTACAGCCCACCCCGTACAGAAAATGCGTCCCCTGCATCAGCGCAGGATGCACCTACAGGATGCCAGCGGGAACGGGAGGGCGGGGTCATCAGGCAAGTTTATCGCCTCGGCGGCAGGTCGCAATCCATGCCGCGTTCATTTATGCGCCAGCGTCACGCACAGGTCACACGGCAGGTCAGGGTGGGGTCTCGATCGCCTTCAGCCGCACGCCTGTCACCCGCTCGATTTCCTTGAGTGCAAGCCGTTCCTCCGGTGCGCACAGTGACAGCGCGCTGCCCTGCCGGCCGGCGCGTGCCGTGCGCCCGATGCGGTGCACATAGGATTCGGGCTGGTCGGGAATGTCGTAATTGACCACCAGCATGACATCCTCGACATCAATGCCCCGGGCCATCACATCCGTTGCGATCAGGACCTGCAGCCTGTGGTCACGAAAATCACGCAGCGTACGTTCACGCCGGGCCTGCGTATGTTCGCCATGCATGACGCCGCATGCCATGTCCCGACCCAGCGCCTTTGCCAGGTCATCCGCCTGCCGCCGGGTCTGTGTAAAGATCAGGACCCGTCGCGCCGGATGGGTGGACAGGAAGGACACCAGGGCGGACCGCTTGTGCCGGGGGGGAACGAACATGACCTGCTGGCGGATGCGCGGGGGCGGGGCGTCGGCGACATCCACCTTCACCCGGACCGGCTTATGCAGCAGCTTCCGGCCCAGATCGACGATCCCGTCGGGCATGGTGGCGGAAAACAGCAATGTCTGGTGCGTGACCGGCAGGCGCGCGGCGATGGCCATCATGTCGTCGATGAAGCCCAGGTCGAGCATCCGGTCCGCCTCGTCCACGACAAGGGCAAGTGTGCTGTCCAGCACGACCGCGCCATCGGACAGCAGGTCCACAAGCCGCCCCGGCGTTGCGACAAGGATGTCCGCCCCGGCTTCAAGGTCGCGCACCTGCCGCGCCTTTGGCACGCCCCCGATGGTCACCACCACCTTCAGGCCCGTGCCCCGGGCGCACCCACGCCATGCGCCGCCCGTCTGGTTGGCCAGTTCGCGCGTGGGCGACAGGCAGACGATACGCGCCACATGCGGCGTGCGGTCCTGCGGCGCATCCAGCAGGCGCTGCGTCAGCGGCGCGGCAAAGGCGACGGTCTTGCCCGTGCCGGTGGGGGCGATCCCTTCGACATCCCGCCCGGCCAGAATCGGGGGAATGGCCTGGACCTGGATGGGCGAGGGGATGCGTACCCCCATGCGCGACAGGTTGTCGCCCACAGGTGCCGCAAGGCCGGTTTCAGCAAAGGAGGCGCAGGGATCTTCGGTCATCGGGGCAAGCCATACCGCGCTTTGCCCCCGCAGCAAAAGGGAAAGGGATTGACGCTGCGATTCCGTGTGCGCCAGATGCGTGCCATGACGTGTTCCTCCATTCCCGATGCCACGCCCGCACCCGTGGCTGGCGTGATTGCCGAAGATTTCGCCGGCATGAAGTCGCAGGCCTTCGGCCTTGCCCGACGCGCGGGGCTGGACCCCGTGCTTTGCCCGGTCAGGGTGCGTCCCGGCTGGCGGCATCTGCCCGCATCATGGTGGCCCATGCCCCTGCGCGCCATCCGCCCGCTGCAGGTGCCGTCCGCCTGCATGGGAGCATCGGGCCTGATGATCAGCATCGGTGGCACCGGCGGGGCGGTGGGGGCGGCCCTGCGTGCGCGGGGCGGCCGTGTGGTGCAGATCCAGAACCCGCGCATGGACCTGCGGAAGTTCGATCTGGTGATCGCCAACCGCCATGACGAGATTTCAGGTCCGAATGTGCTGCTGTCGCGCACCGCGCTGCATGGCGTCTCCCCCGCATGCCTTGCGCAGGCCCGGCAGGTCTGGGCGCCACGTCTGGCCCACCTGCCACGCCCGCTTGTCAGTGTCCTTGTCGGTGGGGGGAATGGACGTTTCCGGCTGGGGGCGGCGGAGGCCCGTACGCTCGCCACGCAGCTTGGGCGGATGATCGACCGCGACGGGGTGGGCATGGCGGTCACGCCATCGCGCCGGACCAGTGCGGAGGTGCGGGAGATCCTGTCACGCCACCTGACGCCGAAGGGGGCGTGGGTGTGGGACATGGAGGGGGACAATCCCTATCTCGGCCTCCTGGCCTGCGCGGACGCCATCGTGGTGACGGCGGACAGTGTGTCCATGATTTCGGAAGCCGTGGCGACCGAGGCGCCGGTCATGGTGGCCGCGCTGCCCGGACGTTCGCGCAGGATCGGCCTGTTCATGCAGGACCTGTCGCAGGCGGGGCGTATCCGGATGTTCGGGGGGCGCATGTGTGACTGGCGGGTCGCGCCACTTGATGACACGCAGGGTATCGCGCAGGAAATGCGTCACAGGCTGAACCTGAAATGATCCACGAATTATGCGTGTTTCCAGCAGGTAATTATGACATAAACAGGTATGCTCGATATCCGCACCTATGACGCACGCACCGGCGGCAATATCGCCTACAAGGCTTTCTCCCACCCCCTGGCGGCGGAGCGTCTGGCGGCGCTGGCGCGGATGTTGCGCGACAGGGGGCCGGTTGCAATCTATGACCCGGCGGGGCATGCGCGCACGCTGCTTGCACTTCTGCCGGAGGGGATGCAGGTCGAAGGCATCTATGTCCATGACTGTGAAAAGGTCGGGCAACCCACGCCCGCCGGCCTGACCCGCCCGCTGGCCGACCTGCCGCATGCCCCCGTGCGGGCGGTATGGGCACTGGATTTCGAGCATGAGCGGGTCTGCATCCGGCTGCGTGACATTCTGCCCGACGGGATGGACATCTTCACGCTGGCTGATGCCCGGTTGCCCGATGATATGCTCACTGTGGCCGGCGCCTATCTGAACCGTCTCAATTTTGCGACGAATTATGCGTTCTTCCGGGATGCAGGTGGACTGTCCACCCGTCTGGTCACCACCAACTACTGGGCGCGTTATGGTGCGGGGGATGTCAGGATCTGGCTGCGGCTGTTCGGATGCGACGGCCGTCCCCTTGCAAGCTGGGTCGAAGGCCCCTTCGCACCGGAGCAGTCGATCGTGCTGGACAGTGCGGAGGTCCGGCGGCGTTTCGGCCTGGCTGCCTTTACGGGGCAGCTTTTCATCCATGTCCTTGGCGTGGCCGGCCATGATATCGTCAAATATGCGCTGGAAATCCATGGCGACGTGGCCAGCCACACCCTGTCCGTGACCCATGACGCCAATGCGTGGCCCGCCGAACGCTATGCCAACCTGCCCGCGCCCCGGCAGGGCGAGCAGGTGATCCTGTGGGTCCAGAACAGCCATGCGGTGCCTGTTCCCGCCAGGGCGATGGCGCTGGGCCGCATGGGGCATGACATGCTGGTTCCCATTGACCGGACCATCGGCCCGTATGAAACGGTGGGCGTATGCGTCAATGAGTACCTCCCACATGCATCCTGGCCGGAACAACTGGAATTCCATGGCGGCCATCATGTGGTACGCCCGCGTTATGAAATCCGTGCGGATACGGGAACCCGTATCGCCCACCTGAATGTGGAACGCAGTGACCTTGCCCATGATCCGGGCATCGTCACCCTGCCGCCCCGGTTTTTCGGGCGGGGATATCTCCTGCCGTTTCCCGTTCCCGATCCGGCGCGGTACCGCACGACCCTGCAGCCCGCGCCGATGTCGCATGCGCTGCAGACGCTGCCGGTGCGTATCGACTGTTTTGATGAGGAAGGGCAGCCCTCAGGCTCACGCTTCCTTGGCTGCCTGACGCGCGGGCATGAGATTGCACAGGACCTGTCGGAGGTCACCGGTCGGGCGGGGCATGGGGAACTGGTCTATGATTTCCGTGAGGGGGGACAGGCGGATGGCTGGCTGCATGCCCTGATACGATATGAGGACCTGCTGACGGGTCATGTCGCGGAAACCAGTTTCGGGGCCCATATCTTCAACACGGTCATGACCTACCGCAATGAACCGCAATCCTATTCCGGGCCGCCACCGGGACTGACGACGCGGCTGTTCCTGCAGGCGGGGGCCGGACAGGCGCCAAGTTTCTGCCACCTGATCTATCCCGTATCGGCCACATGGCATGACAGTTCCGAAACCGTGCTGAGCCTGCATGACGAAAAGGGTGCGAAGATCGCGGAGCAGCAGGTCAGCATCCCGGCGCGCGGGTCGATGACGCTCTGGCCACACCGGGTTTTCGGGGTGGACGCCATCGCGCATTCGGGGACGGGGGGATATGTCATGATCCGTGACCAGTCCTGCCGCCTGTTCGGATATCACGGTCGCCTGCGCGATGATGGCGTATTCTCGCTCGATCACATGTTCGGGTTCTGACACGGCATTCCGGAATTTCCATGCCTGTCATGCAGGAAATGCGGGCCAGGGTTTCGCGTTGTTCACGTGACCCCGCCATGCCCATGCGTTTCTTACCGGAGGATCATTGCCACGATAGAGTGGTGAAATCACAGAGGAATACTGAAATGACCGATTCGCATACGCCTTCCGCTACCGAACATCTGCAGAAACTCGCTGCCCGTGGGAAGCATGAGCCCAAGCTGCTGACCCGTGAGGAAGTCACCATGCTGGCCGCGCATGTCGGCAAGGAGCATGCCGGGATTGAAAAGGAAATCGCCAAGAAGGCGGAACATAATCCCGAAGGCGTGACGGCGGACGAACTGCGTACGCTGTGCACCCACATTCTGGGCGAAAAGAAGGTCCGTTAATCCGGGCTGGAACCACCTGCGATCCGTTCCGGACAAGGGGACAGGTCGCAGGTTTCGTCCTGCGGCAGGAATGCGGCAATAATGATTCGTGCGGACGCAGGTATTTGCCGCCACGTCCAAAGAAATACCCATGCCCAGAGTCATGGATATACCAGCAATATATTTATTTTTTGGAGGTCCGGATGGTGGGTGCGACAGGGATTGAACCTGTGACCCCCGCCGTGTGAAGGCGATGCTCTACCGCTGAGCTACGCACCCATCCGCTCGGTGAGGTGTTATTAGTCGATCCTTCGTTCCGATGCAAGCACCTGAAGACAGGATTTTTTATCTTCGTACCGGACGACGCAACCGGTAGGCGAGGGCTTCGGCAATGTGGGCCTGTTCGATGTCCATGGCGGTTGCCAGATCAGCAATCGTACGCGCCACGCGCAGCAGGCGGGTATAGCCACGGGCCGACAGGTGCAGGCGTTCCGACGCCATGACGGCATAATCGCGCGCCGCAGCCTGAATGGGGAACAGGTCGATACTGGCTTCGGCATTGCGCAGGCCGTCCTGCCGGCTGACCTGGCGTGCATGTGCCGCCTCGACCCGTTCGGCCACGATGGTGCTGCTTTCCCCACGTGCCAGACCGGCAATCTGCCCCAGCGGGACGGGTTCGACGCGTACGTACATATCCATGCGGTCCAGCAGCGGGCCGGAAATGCGGGCCTGGTAATCCTCGCCACAGCGGGGAGCCTTGCGACATTCCTGTGCCGCATCGCCGAGATATCCGCAGCGGCATGGGTTCATCGCGGCAATCAACTGGAAGCGGGCAGGATAGGTGACATGCGCCGCCGCGCGGGCAATGGTGATGGAACCGGTTTCGAGGGGCTGGCGGAGCGTTTCCAGCGCATGGCGGGAAAATTCCGGCAGTTCGTCCAGAAACAGCACACCCCGGTGCGCGAGGCTGACTTCGCCCGGTCGGGCGCGGGCGCCGCCTCCGCTCAGGGCGGCCTGGCTGGTGGAATGATGGGGATCGCGGAAAGGGGGGCGGATGACGGGATGGCCGTCCGACAGCAGGCCGCTGACGCTGTGGATGCGGCTGACCTCAAGGATTTCCTCGGCCGTCAGGTTGGGCAGGATACCCGGCAGGCGCGCGGCCAGCATGGATTTCCCGGCACCCGGGGGGCCGGACATCAGCAGCGAATGACCACCGGCCGCCGCGATTACCAATGCACGTTTCGGACTTTCCATGCCACGCACATCCGCAAGGTCGGGGGCCGGCATGACGGACGAAGCACGCCTGAAATCGGGGAGTTCGACGGGCGTGAGGACCTGTTGGCCCCGGAAATGGTTGACAAGGGCAGGGAGGCTGTCCGCGGCGAGGATGTCCATGTCTTCGCTGGCCCAGCGTGCCTCCACGCCCTGTACGCGCGGGCAGATCAGGCCCAGCGACAGGTCATGTGCGCTCATGGCGGCGGAAAGCACGCCGCAGACGGGATTGAGGCCACCATCAAGTGAGAGTTCACCCAGGGCCGCGTAGCGCGTCGCCATGTCATAGGGCACGACACCCATGACGGACAGAAGGGCAAGGGCGATGGGAAGGTCGAAATGCGATCCTTCCTTGGCAAGGTTGGCGGGGGCAAGGTTCACGACAATCCGTTTTGCCGGCAGCGCCAGTCCCATGGCGGAAAGTGCCGCGCGCACACGCTCACGGGATTCCGCGACGGCCTTGTCCGGCAGGCCGACAATCAGGAACGATGGCAGTCCGGTCGAAAGCTGAACTTCAACCTTAACGGGTGTGGCGTCGATGCCACAGAACGCAAAGCCATGGATACATGCCAGCAACGTGTCAGCCATCGGTCAGAATTCAATCCGTCAGTCAGTAAGGGTCCATGATGCCGGAATGCGGCGCAAAGCGCCAATTTCAGTCCGCCCGGATAGATTTGTTGGCATAATATATATTATGAGACTTTTGGAGCAGACCGGACGGGGACGAATTCCGGCGTGCCCGGATGCGGCTTCGCATCCGTCATGTCCGTCGCCAGTGCCAGTGCCAGTGCCAGTGCCGGCCATCGTGTCCGATCACCTGACGCTGGCTTTTCCATTATTTATGCAGACCTGTAATTGCCTGCACGCGTTTCAGAATACCCATCCCCGCCTCTGTAAAGTTTTCCTCGCTGAACTGGGTGCAGACGTAATTGCGTGCCTGCTGCCCCATTTCGTGGAAACGTTCCGGCTGTGACAGCGCCTGGATCAGGGCATCCGCCAGAGATTGCGGGTCGCGCGGTGCCGCGCGCCAGCCAGTCTTCCCCTCCTGCACCGAGTAGCGCATTTCCCCCACGGTGGTGCCAAGCACGGGAAGCCCCCCCTGCATGGCCTCGTGCATGGCGACGCAGAACCCTTCCCAGCGCGAAGGCTGTACATACATATGCTGTGACGCGATGAAACCGCGCGTATCGGTCACAAAGCCCGGAAAGTGGATCATGTCGAGGCCATGCGCCCTGCACCGTTCCTCGATGAAGGCGCGATGATTGCCCTCACCGCGGATGGTGATTTCATAAGGCGGCAGGTTGTGCCGGGCTTTCTGCACCAGTGCCAGCGCGGCGCACAGGTCGCCATATCCCTTTTCGCGCGACAGGCGGCCCAGTGACCCGATGCGGATGACCTCCCCTTTCTGCCATGGCTGCGCCTGCGGTGCCTGCGGGGTGGCATAGAAAATCGGCCAGCATGCCAGACGGTCGCGCGGGATGCCCAGGATCCTGTGCGTTTCATCGGTGACGAACTGCGAATCCCCGACCCAGAAACAGGACAGCCTGCGCATGGACAGCAGAAGGCGCCGGTTGATGGGTTTGGGATTGGCATTGTGCTGCCAGCTTACCACCGGCCAGCGATGGCGCGCGCCAAGCAGTTGCCCCAGCAGCGTGGCACGGATGAGTGACGTCCATAAAAGGTCCGGCTTCCACGCTGTCAGGGCGCGGTTGAGCCAGCGGAGCGTCTGGACCTGCTGTTTTTCCCCGGCCGGACAGATCTCGACCCGGAGCCCCGCCTCCTCCAGTCGTGGCAGCGCCAGTCCGTCACGTCGTGACAGGGCGAATACGACAACTTCATGCCCGGCCTTGCGAAAGACAGAGGTGATGGCGGGAACCGGGAAACATGCGCCGCCGCCCTCAAGGGAGTTTATGATATAGGCAATGCGCATTATTCGTCAGGTTCCGTCCACATTTCCACAATGCGCGGTTTTAACAAAGATGCGATGGAAAAACAGTATCTGATCGGGGCGCCTCGTCTGCATCCCTGTTCCCTGGAACCGGATGTCAGGAAACATGGAGGACTGCCCCATTCCTTTGCCGCGCACATCCCATGACGGAACACGCCATTCAGGCTGAGTCGCTGGAAAGTCATTATGTTGTCGAAGGAAATGTTGGCTGGGGGACCTGGATTCGAACCAGGGCTGACCGGGTCAGAGCCGGTAGTTCTACCGCTAAACTATCCCCCAGCAGTCCTGCCTGTGTGGCAGGGGCGCCGTCGTTGCGGTGAAGGGGTGATAGCATCGGTGATGGGGGTGTGCAACCACCTTTTTTCGATCTTTTCACAAGATCACATATTTGACTTGCGTTTAATGCAGGACAGTCCCCACAATGATGGAATGCCTTGAAAGGCAAAGGATTGCACGCATGCTCCACGACGTTCCCCGTCCCGCTGCGCCGGGACAAGGCCCGCAGATGTTCGGGATGTCTGATTTCAGGCGTCTTCCGTCTGCCGCCCCCCTGTACGCGGCGCTGGACCTGGGAACGCATAACTGCCGCCTGATGGTTGCCGCCCCCGCCGGGCGTGGTTTTCGCGTGATTGACAGTTTCAGCCGTGTCGTGCGGCTTGGCGAAGGGCTGCATCATACCGGCCGCCTCGGGCATGAAGCCATGGAACGTACGGCCGATGCCCTGCGCGCGTGTGCCGTGCGGATGCGTCGCGCGGGCCTGAGGAAATATACCGCCATCGCGACCGAGGCCTGCCGCCGCGCCGAAAACGGCCTGGCGTTCCTTGATGGTATCCGTAACGAGACCGGCCTGTCCATTTCCATCATCTCCGCGCGGGAGGAAGCGGAACTTGCCCTGAGAAGCTGCGCCTCCCTGCTGCATGACGGCCGTTTTTCTCCCCTGCGCGAACGCGCGCTGCTGTTTGATATTGGCGGCGGATCGACGGAAATCGCATGGGTGCGCACGGACCATGCGCGCCGGCGGCAGTCCCTGATCGGGTATCTGAGCCTGCCGGTGGGCGTCATCACCATATCGGAACAGCTTGGCGATGCGGCATTCACGCCCGAAGGATACGGGCGCATGGTCGCGATGGTGCGCCAGCAGCTTGAGGCGTTCGAGGACGTTCATTGCATCCGGCGCGAAATCTCATCGGGCAATGTCGTACTGATGGGTACCAGTGGTACGGTGACGACCCTGGCAAGTGTCGCGATGGGGCAGGTCCGCTATGATCGCGCCATGATTGATGGCGCGACCCTGCCGATGGAGCAGGCGCTGGAGGTGATCCGACGGCTTAATGGCATGGATCGGGCGGGATTGTCCGGCCATGTGGGGATCGGTCCGGACCGCGCGCGTTACATCATGGCGGGCTGTGCGATTTTCGAGGCAATCCAGCAGGCGTGGCCGGTGCCCGAGGTGGTCGTGGCGGATCGAGGATTGCGTGACGGCATGCTTTTGCGCATGATTGACAGGAGTTCGCGTATCGCTTTTCAGCCGGTACCTTCTTCCTTTTCTCCTGTCCGGCACAAGCTGAAGCCGACGAGCGGTCCCTTACATGAAACGACGCCCAGCAGACCCTAAGCCCAGAATTCCGGGAAAATCACGCACCAGCAGCCTGACCCCCGGCGAATCCCTCGCAAGTGCGGATTCAGGTGCCGTCCGCTCCGCCCGCAACCAGACCGTTACCGTCAAGAAGGCGCGCGGGCGCACCACGGCGCAGCATCGCTGGCTCCAGCGCCAGCTTAATGATCCCTACGTGCAGGCTGCGCAGAAGCAGGGATGGCGGTCGCGCGCGGCTTTCAAGCTGATAGAACTTGACGATCGCTTCCACCTGATCCGGCCGGGCATGCGCGTGGTCGATCTGGGTGCGGCACCCGGCGGGTGGGCACAGGTGGCGGTCAAGCGTGGCGCAAGCCATGTCGTGGGTGTTGACCTGCTGCCGGTTGACCCCGTTCCCGGCGCCACGATCATCGAGGGGGATTTCAACGATCCCGACATGCCCGATCGTCTGCGTGAACTGCTCGATGGTGCGCCGGACCTGGTCATGTCGGACATGGCCCCCAATACGACCGGCCATGCGCCGACCGATCACCTGCGCATCATCGGCCTTGCCGAACTGGCGCTGGATTTCGCAATCCAGATCCTCGCGCCGGGTGGCAGCTTTATCGCCAAGGTCTTCCAAGGTGGATCGGAAAAGCAGATGCTTCAGGCGCTGAAGCGTTCCTTCGGGCAGGTCCGGCACGCCAAGCCACCGGCAAGCCGCAAGGAATCCAGCGAACTGTATGTCATCGCCACCGATTTCCGGGGGCGCGAGTCCGTCTGAATCCGCCAATGCCCCATCCCCTGCCCTGCCGGGCCGGAGGACGGGGCCGGTGAAAGGTTACGGCGTATTCCACAGCCATGCCGCACCCCGCACGCCCGAACTGTCGCCATGGACGTTCTTGACGATCGGGGTGTTGCAGTTCGGCGTGATCGCATAACGCCGCATCATCGGCGGGACGCGTTCATAGATTTCCTTGATGTTCGAGACGCCGCCGCCAAGCACGATGACATCGGGATCAAGGAAATTGATCGCCAGCGCACAGGCGCGCGCCATGCGTTCCATGTAGCGGTCCAGCGCCCCGATGGCCGTGATGTCGCCGCCTTCGGCCGCTTCCACGATTCCGCCCGCGCTGCGATGTCCCGGCCCTTTCCAGTCCTGCGCCAGCGCCGAACCGCTGAGGAACCGCTCCATGCAGCCTTCATTGCCGCAGAAGCATTTGGGCATGGGGAATTCTTCCAGCCGAGGCCATGGCAGCGGCACATGCCCCCATTCGCCCGCGATGTGATGCGCGCCGATGATCAGCTTGTGGTCCGTGACGATCCCTGCCCCCATGCCGGTGCCGATGATGACGCCGAATACGGTCCTGTATCCCTGCCCCGCCCCGTCGATGGCTTCGGAAAGGGCAAAGCAGTTGGCGTCATTTTCTACCCGGACATCCCGGCCAAGGGCCTCGGTCATGTCCTTGTGCAGGGGTTGGTTGTTCAGCCATGTGGCGTTTGCGTTCTTGATGACGTTCGTGTCGGGGCTGATGGAACCGGGAATGCCGATTCCCACGCTGCCCTGCCCGCCCAGTTCCTGGTCCACGCCCGCGATCAGGTCGCACATGGCACGGATGGCGCCGCTGTAATTGCCGGGATTGGTAATCCGGCGACGGACCAGTTCCCTGCCGTCCTGGCCCAGGGCCGCGATCTCGATCTTGGTGCCACCAAAATCGATTCCAATACGATAAGGCCCCATCAGCAGCTACTTTCGTGCGTCATGATTACATCCATGGCTTGATTTTCTTTTATGATCCGAATTGGCTCAGACTTCAAACCCCGCCCCATCCCTCATGCCGGGGATGGGCCCGTATCATAAGGAACAGGCGTGGCATGAACGAAATCCTACTTGATGCACGCGGACTGACATGTCCACTCCCCGTACTGAAGGCGAACCGGATATTGCGTGGCATGCCCGGCGGTGGCCGCCTGCGTGTCATGGCCACTGATCGTGCGTCGGTTGCCGATTTTCAGACCTTCTGTCGGGAGACCGGGCATGCGCTCATCGCATTCGGTGAAGAGGGCGGAACGCTGTCCTTTGTCATCCGCAGAAAGCAAGATGCTGAAAATAAATAGTTTTTTATGGACCGCCCCGGTATTGATATGTATTCACGTAAAATGCCGTAACCTGTTGCCGCCACGGTGCGGGACAATCAGTTGATATGTCCCCTTGGCAGAAGGCCGCCCAAAGTTGTAATTCCTGCGCCACCATGATGATGAAAGTGTGACACGCCGATGACAGATGACCTGACTTCCCTTTCCTTCGAGGACGCGCTTGCCGAACTGGAAGGCATTGTCCGTCAGCTGGAAGGCGGTCAGCTCAGGCTGGAAGATGCCATCAAGGCATATGAGCGTGGCGCTGCCCTTCGACAGTATTGTGAGACCAGGTTGAACGAGGCCGAGGCCCGCGTTCAGGCGATCATCCAGCGCACCGACCGTACGCTGGATGCGAAATCTATGGATTGATGCGTCAGATGAGCCAAACAACAGCACCCTCGCCCGAAAAAGACGGCAAGGACCGTATGGTCCGTCTGCGTGCGTCCCTTGCCGCGCGGGCCGAAGCCATCGAACATGCGATTGATCGCCTGCTGCCCCCGGTCAAGGGGGGCGAAGCACGCCTGATCGACGCCATGCGCTATGCCACCCTTGGCGGCGGCAAGCGCCTGCGCGGATATCTGGTGGCCGAGGTCGCCAGCATGTTCCGGGTGGACGAGGCCGGGGCCTATCGCGCCGCGGCGTCGGTTGAAATGCTGCACGCCTATTCCCTGGTGCATGATGACCTGCCGGCCATGGACGATGACGACCTGCGCCGTGGGCAGCCCTCCACCCACCGCAAGTTTGACGAGGCGACGGCCATCCTGGCGGGCGATGCGCTGCAGACCATGTCGTTCGGCATCCTTGCCGATCCCGCGACCCATGCCGACGCCGGTGTGCGCATCGACCTTGTCACCGCACTGGCCGCCGCGTCGGGGGCTGCGGGCATGGTCGGCGGGCAGATGATCGACATGGAAGGCGAAGGCCGTTCCCTCTCGCTTGACGAAGTGGCGCGGCTGCATGCGCTCAAGACCGGCTGCCTGATCCGTTATTCGGCGGAAGCCGGGGCGATCCTCGGGCAGGCCGCGCCGGAGGTGCGCGAGCGCATCGCGGCCTACGGGCGTGACCTTGGCGCGGCCTTCCAGGTGGCGGACGACGTGCTTGACGCCACGGCGAGCGCCGAGGAACTCGGCAAGACGGCGGGCAAGGATGAGGCGGCCGGCAAATCGACCTATGTCGCCCTCCTCGGCGTGGAAGGTGCCGCGCGTGAGGCGCGTCGCATCGCGGCGCAGGCCGAGGCACATCTCGATATCTTCGGGTCCGAGGCCGACCGCCTGCGTGACCTTGTGAATTACGTGGTAGAGCGCAGGAACTGAGTGCATGACTGATACCCCGACCCCCGAGGCGGACCGGTGGGGCTCGATCCCGACGCTGGGCCGTTTTGCGCAACTGGACCGTGTGCGTTACCCGCATGACATGCGCAACCTT